>JAMOQA010000218.1 GCA_027064265.1 Acidobacteriota bacterium | reverse complement strand
CGGTTCCAGATCAGGGTGTACAGCTTCAGCTCGTCGGCGGAGAGGAACGGGGCGACCTTCTCCGGCGGCAGGTCCAGGCTGGTCGGACGGATCGCCTCGTGGGCGTCCTGGGCACCCTTCTTCTGCCGGTAGACCCGGGGCTTCTCGGGCAGGTACCGGTCGCCGAACGTCTTCCGGATGTGCTCCCGGGCCGCGGCGATCGCCTCGTCGGCGATCCGCACCGAGTCGGTTCGCATGTAGGTGATGAGACCGACGCTGCCCAGGTCGCCGAGTTCCTTTCCCTCGTAGAGGGCCTGGGCGATCCGCATCGTCCGGGCGACCGGCAGGTGGAAGCGACGGGCCGCTTCCTGCTGGAGACGGCTGGTCGTGAAGGGGGGCGGTGGCGCCCGGCGGGTCCGCTTCGCCTCGACCTCCTCGACGACGAACTCCCGGTCCCGGACGTGCTCGACGACCTCCTTTGCCGCGGCCTCGTTCGGGAGGGTCGGGACCTTCTCCCGGCCTTCCTTCCCCCTGCCGCTCTCCGCGGCCTTCCCGGTCTCGGCCCCCTTCCTCCACGGGACGGTCTCGCCCCGCCAGGTGTGAAGCTTCGCCTCGACCTCGGGGGCCTCGTCTCCCTCGCCGGCCGCCAGCTTCGCGAGGACGTTCCAGTACTCGACGGGCTGGAAGTCCCGGATCTCCCGCTCCCGCTCGACGATCATCCGCAGGGCGACGGTCTGGACCCGCCCGGCGGAGATTCCCCGGCGGACCTTCTCCCAGAGGAGGGGCGAGATCCGGTAACCGACGATCCGGTCGAGGATCCGGCGGGCCTGCTGGGCGTCGACCTTGTGGAGGTCGATCTCTTTCGGGTGCTGGACCGCCTCCCGGATCGCCTTCTTCGTGATCTCGTTGAAGAGGATCCGGCGGACCGGCTTCTTTGCCTTCTTTTCGAGAATCTGCTGGAGGTGCCAGCAGATCGCCTCCCCCTCCCGGTCGGGGTCGGCGGCAAGGAGGATCTCGTCCGCCTTCTTTGCCGCCTCGACCAGGGCGTCGACCGTCTTCTTCTTGTCCCGCAGGACGATGTAGTGGGGCTCGAAGTCGTTCTCCTCGTCGATGCCGATCCAGTCCGGGTCCCCCTTCCGCTTCGGGTTCTTCGGCAGGTCCCGGACGTGGCCCATCGACGCCTTGACGACGTAGTTGCGTCCCAGGAACTTGTTGATCGTCTTCGCCTTGGCCGGCGACTCGACGATGACGAGGCTCTTGCCCACGGTTTCCTCCCGGCGCCCCCCCGGAAGACGCGAGCGCCCGGCGGGATGCCGGGCCGGGACCGTTCCGGGGGCGCGGGCGCCGCTATGGATATCCCCCTCGCCGGGGGGTGTCAAACGGGATCCTGCCGGAGGGGACCGGGCGGACGGCGCCGGAAGCGGCCCCCGGGAAGGGCCTCGAGGAGCCCCGCGACCTCCAGGGTGAAGAGGTCGGCGAGGACCCGGTCGGGGGGTCTCGCGTCCTCCTCGAGGAGCCGGTCGACGTGGATCTCCTCGCCGGGTGGGACCCGGGCGAGGAGGTCGCCGAGAGCCGGGTCGAGGCCGGGGGGGAGCGGGGTCTCCCCGGGCCCGGGGCGGGCGGTGCCGGGTTCGTCGGCCCCCGGCGGCGGGGCGTCCGGCCGGAACGCCGGGGGAAGCTCGGCCAGCACGTCGGCCGCGTCCCGGACGAGAGCCGCCCCGTCCCGCAGGAGGTCGAGGCAGCCGGCCGCGAGGGGGTCCCCCGCCCGGCCCGGCACCGCCATCACCTGCCGCCCCTGGCCCACGGCGTGGGCGGCCGTCGAGAGGGACCCCGACCGCCGGCCCGCCTCGACGACGACGACCCCGAGGGCGAGCCCGGAGATCACCCGGTTCCGCTGGAGGAAGTTCCGGGGGAGGGGAGCGTGGTCCCACGCGAACTCCGAGACGACGGCGCCCCCGGCGGAGGCGATGCGCTCCGCCAGCTCCCGGTGCTCCTCGGGGTAGACCCGGTCGAGCCCCGAGCCGATCACCGCCACGGTCGTCCCGGCGGCCTCGAGGGCCCCCCGGTGGGCGGCGCCGTCGATCCCCCGGGCGAGGCCGCTCGCGACGACGAGCCCGAGGGCGGCGAGTTCGCCCGCGAGGCGCGCGGCGAAGGCGAGCCCCCAGGGGGAGGCGGCCCGCGCCCCGACGATCGCCACCGCCGGGCGCGCGAGGGCCGCCGGGTCGCCGAGGACCGCCAGCACCGGGGGCGGGTCGGGGATTTCCGCGAGGAGGGCGGGGTAGTTCGGGTGGGCGCGGTGGAGGAGCGTCCATCCCCGCTCCCGGGCGATGGCGAGTCCCCGCCGGAGCGCCCGGTCGAGCTTCCGGTCCAGCAGGCGGCGCTGCTCGCGGCGGCTCGTGCCGAGGCCGCGCAGGAACGGCAGCGACGGCTCGGCGAAGGGAGCGCCCCCGCCGGCCAGCTCCGCCAGCTCGCCCGCGCGCCGCGGCAGGAGCCTGCTCCGCGCCAGCCGCAGCCAGCCCCGCAGTTCCGCGTCGTCGTCGCGGCCGGTGCCCGTCGCCGCCTCCCGGGTGCCGCCGCCGACCGGGACCATGCCGCTCGCGGGGTCATCATCGGCTGGACCCGCCGCGTTCCTCGCCGGAACCGGCTGCCGGCGTTCGCCGTCCTTCTTCCCGTGCTCCCCGTGGGTTTCCCCGCTGCGCGCGTCCATGCCCCGAGGATGCCGTTCCCCGGGGCGCCCCGCGAGACACCCCTTCCCGCCCCCGGGAGACATGGCGAGAGAGGAGGGGAGGAGGGGAAGAGGGAACGCGGGGGTGGAACGTGCTCCGCGTGCAGAAGGCGTAGGAGCGGAGCGTGCTCCCCCCGTGTGCCGCGCAGCGGCACCCGGGCGGCCACGATCGCCGTGCGAACCAGACGAACGCGACTCGAAGAGGCGCCAGGGAGGCCAGGGGCCGGCTGCCGATGGTTCCGCCCGGAGATTGCGTGGCTCCCGAAGACCCTACTTCCGCGACTCCATCACCCGGATCCGCTCGGGGCGTGCTTCTTCGAAGGTGGGAAGCAGGTCCTCGGACGTCTTCCCCGCGCCGACGAGAGAGCGCACGGTCTCCACGAGCATGGGCAGAGGCTTCGCGAGTTCGTCGGCCTTGTCGGAGAGGGCGCGCCCCGAGTAGACGGCGATGGCCTTGCCGCCCTTGAGCACGATCGTGCCGTCTTCGCGCCCCTCCTTCGGGGGTTGCGATCCCGCACCGTTGATCGGTCCGATCTCGAGGACTCGCCGTCCCGTCGCGCGGTCGACGACGACGACGCGGCCCGGGGCCGTCTTCGAACCGGAGAACTCCACGTGGGCGTCCGGGACATCGCCCTTCCAGTCGCCGGGGAGCGTCGTCCGCGGGACGTAGAAGACCGCGAGGTCGACCGTTCCCTCGCGCTCCCCGGGGCGGTCGACCAGGAGCACGAACCTCCCCAGCGAGTCCACCTTCCACCGCACGTGGGCGACGACTCCCTCCACGCGCGATGCGGCAGTTGCCAGAGGGAGGGAGAAGAAAGACATGAGCACGAGAACCAGGAATGCGCTCTTCTTCATGATTGCTCTCCGGAGCGAACTCGGATATGTCTCGCTCGTTTGATGATGCCATATCAGAACCCGTTGTTCCTTCCCGGTGTCAACTCGGGCTCCAGGTTCCTGGAAGGCCCCTCGACGGTCGGAACGCACACGCAGCTGCCATGCTGGCCCAGGAGGCCGTCACAGTTGCAGCAGGCGTACGAGCCCTCTCCACAAGTTACGCTGCAGTTGGTGCCGATCGTCAGTCCGAAGATGGAACCTGCGCAGTCCGCCGAACACTCGGTAGCTCCCGGGCCACCCGCTTCGCACTTCGAACCGCCCGATTCCATCGGGTTGCATTGCGTCGACTCCCGGAGGATCACGGTGATCTCCTGTACGTCGATGCCGTCGAACGTTGGTTCGGACGACGTCACGGCAGCGAGGGCCGGAGCACTCCAGCGGGCCAGTGCACGCAGAGGAACCATGTTCTCGTTGGTGGCCGACCGAGAGACCTGCATGGAGAAGATGATGTCCCCTCCGGGTACGCGGATGGACAGTTCCTCGCCTCCCTCTTCGCTCACGAGCACCACGAGCGCTTCTGGCAGGTGCATGAAGGGGGCGTCTACATCCTCCGCGGGCACCCCGATGAAGACGTCATCGAGGATCCCCGGGTGACCGTTGCCGGCGCGCTCGACGAGAACGACGATCCTGCCCAGGGCATCCTGGTCCAGCCGCACCGTTCCCCTCAGGACACGAACCGTCTCACCGCTGCTCGAATGCGCCAGGGATGCCGAACATGCGGCCATGGCCAGGACGACCAGCAGGGTGCGGGCGGCCTGGCCGATGTGCCCGTGTCTCGCGGAACTCCTGCTGGTGCCCGCTGCCGGGCCGAGACGGCCGGCGGCGCCGTGGTTCCCTTGCTTCGTGTCGTACCTCCTGTCGTTCATCGTGTCTCCTCCCTCGGTCGGACCCCTGGTTCCTTCCCTCGATCCGGGTGGCCGGGAGCCGCTGTCACGGGGCGTGGGGCCGCGGGTGGCGCCGTCGTGGGGGCTCCGGCCGTTCGCAAAGAACATACGACAGCGGCGTGTTAGCTGTGCGGGGACAGAACAAGGTTTCCATGCGCCGCGGGCGCGAGAAGCCATGCGGGACGCGGGTTCCGGGCATGCGGAGGGCGGGCCGGGAGTCATGCGGAAGAGGGGCGGGAACCCATGCGGTGGCGCATGGCCCTGCGACCGGGTCGCGGTGCCGGATCGTGGATCCCCTCAAGTGCCGTTGTAGCAGTGGGTTGCGGCGGCCTGCCCCCCCTTGCGCAACCCGCGGCGATGGAGGTATGTTGCCCCCGGCAAAAGGAGGGATCGCCGCATGACCGATCCATCGGTCCCGTCCGGGGGGGATTCCCGCTTCGTCCGCGAGGCGATCGGTTCTTGGCTGAGGGAACAGCGCCTGTTCCTCGGCCTGTCGCAGGAGGACCTGCGCCGGCGCCTCGAGCGCCGGGGCGTGCAGACCGCCCAGTCGACGGTGTCGCGCTGGGAGAAAGGCGAGCTGGCGCCGCCGGGCGACACCCTCGCGGTGCTGGCGGGGGTCCTCGGGACGAGCCTCGCCGAGCTGGAAGAACGGGTGGCGGTGGCGCGCACGCGGGCCGGCGCCCTCGTCGACGTGACCGGTCGCCGCGTGCGCCACCTGGTCGACGAGGCGGACGGCGCCGCCCACGCCGGTAACCTGCCCCGGGCCCTCGCGCTCCTCGAGGCCGCGGACGACCTGCTCCGGCTCGGGGGCGACGCGACCGCGGGACCGGAGGAAGAAGGGGCGCTTTTGCTGCGGCTCGCCCGGGCCCACCTGGCGCTGTGGCACCTCGGACTCGCGCGGGCGGTGCTCCGGCGCCTCGCGTCCCTCGAGGGCGTCCCGGGGCCGGTCCGCTTCCAGGCGCGCCTGCAGCGCCTCGTCCTCGCCGAGCGCGAGGGGGATCCGGAAGAACACGGCCTGCTGCTCGCGGTGATCCGGGGGGAGATCCCCGGGCTCGAGGACCCCGTACTGAAGAGCCAGGCTCTCCACGTCGTGGGGGGCACGCTCTACGTGCACGAGCGGTACGGGGAGGCGGTGCCGGTCCTCGAGGAGGCGGCGGAGAGCTGGGCCGCGCTCGGCCGGCTCGAGCAATCCCTGCGGGCACGGGTGACCCTGGGGCTCTGCCGCGGCGCGAGCGGCGATCCGGATGCGGGCGAGCGAGAGTTGAGAGACTGCCTCGCTGCCGCGCGGGCTGGCGGGTACCGCGAGACGGAGGCCCGTGCCCTTTTCCAGCTGGGTCGCGTGCTCGTGTACGCGGGCAGGGTGGAGGAGGGACTGGGACTGCTCGACGACGCGGCGGTGCTGGCGCGGCGCATCGACCTGCCCGAGCTGGAGTTCGCGGTGGTCTTCCGGGCCTGGCAGGCCGCCCGCGACACGGGTGTCGCGGTGGCCGCCGTTCTCGAGCGCCGGTTGCGCCGGGCGCTGCCGGGGGTGCACCCGCGCCTGCCCGAGGCCGCGGCGTTCCGGGCCGAGGCGGGAGGATCTTCGCCGGGTGACCCGGAGGGAGAGGAGGTGACGCCATGAACCGCCGGCATCGCGGGACGTTCGCGGTCCTCGGCCGCTTCCTCCTGGCGGCGCTCCTCGTGGCGACCCTCGCGCCTTGCTCCCGGGCCGAGATCTCGGTCGGCGAGCGGGTGGCGGCCCCCAGCTTCCTCGCCGGCGGGCCCGGGAACGGTGACGATCCCTACCCGTGGCCGACGTGGGCGGTGATGCGCCAGCACGTCGATCCCTCGCTCGTCCTCAACCCGGCCGGCGACGACAACGGAGACGGGCCGGCGGCCTGGGCGATCGACCCGGCCACCGGGAACCCGGTGGTCGCCTGGGCGTGGTGGGACGGCCACGACCACGAGATCGTCCTCTCCCGATGGACCGGCAGCGAGTGGAGCGCCTGGGAGCAGGTCACCGAGAACGACCTGGACGACGTCGACCCGGCGATCACCGTGGCGGCCGACGGCACGGTGCGGCTGGCGTGGTGGCGGACGGAGAATGGCCACCGGACGGTCTGGTACCGGGACCTGGGCGCCGAGGGCGCGTCGGCCGAGGAGGTGACACCGCTCCCGCGGGCGGGGTCGCGCCCCGGCGTGGCGCTCCACGGGGGCGAGGTCAAGGTCGCCTTCCAGCGGGAGGAGGCGGGCGTGCGCGAGGTGCGGGTGGCGACCCGGTCCGCGGGCTGGGCCGAGGAGCTGGTCGCCAGCACGTCGTACGCCGGGCCCGCCGGGGACGGCGACATCGACGTCCAGGTCCACGCGCGGGGAGGCCACCTCTGGGTCGACTGGGTCGATGCGGCGGGGCAGCTCGCCTGGTCCGAGTGGGACGCCGCGGCGGGGGCATGGGGAGAGGTTCGCCACGAGGCGTACTCGTGGGACTCCGAGGTCGAAACCGAGCCGATCGCCCGGGCGCGGGCCCGGGCCCGGATCCGCGCCCGCGTCCTCGCCCCCTGATTCCGGGCCGCGCTTCGCGCGGCACGGGTCCAGCACGCTGAACCCCTGCGCGTTCACGTTTCGCGGCAAGGCGGAACGAACGTGTCCCGGACAAGCGTAGGGGCGGAGCGTGCTCCGCCCGTCGCGGCCCCTGGGGCCGCCGGGTGGTGGCGGGGCGTGACGGGCGGGATAGCGCGCGATTTCGCAATCCGTCGCTGGCTCCCGGGGGGCCGAGGCGGGATAACGCGTGATTCTGCAAGGGGGGTGTTCGATAAACCCGGGATTTGCAAGTCTCGAAGGGTGCGGACCGGGTCGCGATTGCAGGAAAGCAGGTTATCGCGCTCGCACCTTGCAGAATCGCCCGTTATCGAACACCCCCTTTGCAGAAAGGGCGCTTATCCCGCTTCCTCGAGTCGTTCCACGCGGTCCGGTACCAGGTGCGCGTCCCGGGCGGTGCCGGTCACGGGGAGCGTCGCCCGACGCGGGCGCCCTTCCGGGCGCCCCCACGGGTTGCGCGTTCCGAGGCATCCTGTAGGGGCGGAGCGTGCTCCGCCCGGGTCCAGCACGCTGGACCCCTGCGGCTGGAGCAAGAAGGACATGGGCGCGTCGATGTGTCAGCGGCGGCGCCAGGCGAAGCGCTGGATCGGGCGGCCCTCGCGGCGGTACTTGATCTCGAAGTTGGTGACGCCGAGGGTCGTGTAGTCCCCCATGCCGGGCAGCTCCCAGAGCGATGGGTCGCGCCCCGCGTCCTCGAAGTCGGGGCTCGCCCCCATCACTTCGCGGATGACGGGCGCGTAGTCCGGGTGGTCGGTGACCGCCCGCAGGAGGCCCCCGGGCCGCAGCACCCGGGCGAACTCGGCGACGACCTCCGGGCGGAAGAGCCGCCGCTTGTGGTGCCGCTTCTTCGGCCAGGGGTCGGGGAAATAGACGTGGATCGCCGCGAGGGACCGGTCCGGCAGCCGGTCCCGCAGGAAGGAGAACGCCTCGGCGTGGGCGAGGCGCACGTTGGCGAGGCCGCGCTTCCCGACCCGGTCGATCGCGCGCTCGAGGTACTTCCGGGCGTACTCGACCCCGAGGAAGTTCACGTCCCTCCGGGACCAGGCGGCGAGCAGGACGAACCGCCCCTTGCCGACCCCGATCTCCAGCTCGACCGGGTTCTCGTTCCCGAAGAGCTCACGGAGGTCGAGGCGCACGGGCTCCTCGGGAAGCTCCAGGCGGACGAGCTCGTGGGTACGTTCATCGCTGACGGGCAGGTCCGGCAGGGTCATCGGCTCTCCTCCGGGCGGGGGCGACGGCCCCCGGGGATCCGGCGGCCGCCATTCTCGCCGGGGTCCCGCCGGTCCGCCACGGCGGGCTTCCTCAAGCTTCGGCGGCCGGTTCCGAAGAGTCGGCCAGGGGGGGGCGAGGAAAGGACCGTCATGCCACTCGTCCGGTGGAGTCCCCGCTTCAGCGTCAACGTGGCGCAGATCGACGCCCAGCACCGGCACCTCGTCGACCTGCTCAACCGGCTCCACGACGCGGCCCTCGCGGGGAAGGCGCACCACCAGCTCGGCAAGATCCTCGACGAGCTGGTCGCCTACGCTGCCGAGCACTTCGCCACGGAGGAGCGGCTCTTCGCCGAGCACGGGTATCCCGATGCGGCAGAACACGTTCGCGAGCATCGCGCCTTCGTGAAGAAGGTCCAGCAGTTCCAGCGGGACTTCCACGCGGGGAAGGCGGCGCTCTCCGCCCAGGTGCTGAACTTCCTCGGGCAGTGGGTCCGCCACCACATCCTGCGGGTCGACATGAAGTACGCGGACTTCTTCTTCAGCGCCGGGGTGCGCTGAGCCCGCCCAGGACCCCGAGCACCGTCCCCACCAGGTAGAGGGACCCGGCGACCAGGACCTCGCCCCCGAGGACCCGGGCCCGCGTCCGGGCGCGCTCGAGGGCGCGGGCGGGATCCGGTTCCACCGCGAGGGGGACGTCGCTCCCGGACGCCCGGAGCCGGCGCTCCGCCTCGGCGGCGACCTCTTCCGGGGCGTTCCCCTGCGGGACGCCGGGATGGGTGACCACCACCTCCCGGACCGCCGGGGCCAGGAGGGCGATCATCCGGCCGCCGTCCCGTCCGCCGGTGGCCGCGAAGAGGAGCACCCGGGGCCGCGCCCCCTCGGTGGCCCGGCGGTCCTCCGCCGCGAGGGCCGCCGCGAGGGCCCGCACGCCGGCGACGTTGTGGGCGGCGTCGAGCAGCACCGGGGGATCGCCGGCCACGCGCTGGAGGCGGCCCGGCCAGCGCACGGCGGCGAGGCCCCGCCGGATCGCGTCCGGGTCGTCGATTGGCACACCCCGTTCCCCGAGCAGCTCCGCCGCCCGCACGGCCAGGGCCGCGTTCCGCGCCTGGTGCCGGCCCGGGAGGACCACCCGGAGCCCCGGGTACC
>JAMOQA010000217.1 GCA_027064265.1 Acidobacteriota bacterium | reverse complement strand
CCCTTCACCTCGCCCCGGTACCCGGTCCCGACGATCTCGAGCACCCGCTCGTACCCCTGGCTCACCCCGTGGACGGCGTTCGCCAGGAGCGCCCGGGTCAGCCCGTGGAGGGACTTCTGCGGCTTGCTGTCGTTCCGGCGCTCGAGCTTCGCCTCGTTCCCCTCGACCTTGACGGTGATCCCGTCCGGAACGGGCACCTCGAGGCGGCCCTTCGGCCCCTTCACGCCGACGACGCCCGGCCGGATGTCGAGCTCCACCCCGGCAGGAAGGGGAACGGGCGTGTAACCGATGCGCGACATGGCTGAACCCTCCCTACCAGATGTTGCAGAGCCACTCGCCGCCGACGCCCTCGCGCCGGGCGGTGCGCCCGTCCAGGACACCCTTGGAGGTGCTGAGGATCGAGATCCCCATCCCGCCGAGGATGCGGGGAATCTCCCGGCGGCCGATGTACACGCGCCGCCCGGGCTTGCTCACCCGCTCGAGCCCGTGGATCACGCGCTCCCCGCGGGGACCGTACTTCAGCTCGATGTGGAGATGCCCCTGCTTGCCCGGCTCGTCCTCGTGGCGGAAGTCGCGAATGAAGCCCTCCTCCTTGAGGATCCGGGCGATCTCCCGCTTCATCTTCGACGACGGGATGGTGACATGCTCGTGACCCGCCATCAGGGCGTTCCTGATGCGCGTCAGCATATCGGCAATCGGGTCGGTCATGGACATGAAGGCTACCCCTTTCGCTTACCAGCTCGCCTTGCGCACCCCGGGGACGTAGCCCTGGAGGCTCAACTCGCGGAAGCAGACCCGGCACAGCTGGAACTTGCGCAGGTACCCGCGGGGCCGGCCGCAACGCCGGCACCGGTTCCGCGCCCGGACCGGGAACTTGGGCTTCTTGTACATCGCTGCCATCTTGGCGGTGGTCGCCATGGAGCTCCTCCTCCCGGCTCTCAGCGGGCGAACGGCATGCCGAGCTTCGCCAGGAGCGACCTGGCCTCGGCGTCCGTCTTCGCCGAAGTGACGATGGTCACGTTCATGCCGATGGCACGCTGGACCTTCGCGTAGTTGACCTCGGGGAACACGAGCTGGTCCCTGATGCCGAGGGTGTAGTTGCCGCGCCCGTCGAACGCCTTCTTCGACACGCCGCGGAAGTCGCGCACCCGCGGCAGCGCGAGGTTCACCAGGCGGTCGAGGAACTCCCACATCCGGGCCGCCCGCAGGGTGACCGAGACGCCGACCGGCATTCCCTCGCGCAGCTTGAAGTTCGAGATCGACTTCCGCGCGCGGCGCACCACCGGCTTCTGCCCGGTGATCTGGGTCAGCTCCTCGATCGCCTCGTCGAGCAGCTTCGGGTCACGGGAGGCCTCGCCGATGCCCATGTTCACGACGATCTTGTGCAGCCCGGGCACCGCCATGGGGTTCGTGTAGCCGAACTCCTCCTGGAGCGCCGGCCGGACCTCTTCCTCGTACTTCTTCCGGAGTCGCGGGACGTACGCCATGGCTGCCCTCACCGATCCAGCTCGGCGCCGGAGCGCCGGGCGATGCGGACCTTGCGCTTCTTGCCGTCCGGCCCGACCAGGAACTTGTGACCCACCCGGGTCGGCTTGCCCGTCTCGGGATCGACCGGCAGGAGCTTGCAGACCCGGATCGGGGACTCCTGGGCGACCACGCCGCCCTGGATCCCCTTCGCCGGGTTCGGGCGCATGTGCTTCTTGCGCATGTTGACGCCCTCGACGATCGCCGTCCCCTTGTCGGCGAACACGCGCAGGACGCGCCCGCGGGCTCCCTTGTCGTTCCCGCTGATCACGATGACCGTGTCGCCCTTGCGGATGTGCATCGTCGCCTTCCTCACAGGACCTCGGGGGCCAGGGAGACGATCCGCATGAAGTTCTTCTCGCGGAGCTCCCGGGCCACCGGGCCGAACACGCGGGTGCCGATCGGCTCCCCGGCGTCGTTGACCAGGACGGCCGCGTTCTCGTCGAAGCGGATGTAGCTGCCGTCCTTGCGCCGGTGCTCGTTCCGCGTGCGGACGATCACCGCCTTGACGACGGCGCCCTTCTTCACCGTGCCGTCCGGGCTCGCTTCCTTGACGGAGGCGATCACGACGTCACCGAGGCCCCCGTACTTGCCGGCGTTCCCGCCCCGCAGGCGGATCGCCATGATCTTCTTCGCCCCGGAGTTGTCGGCGACGTTGAGGATGCTCTGCATCTGGATCATGCGGCCCTCCCCTCACTCGCCGGCCGCGGGTCGACCGCCCTCGATGGCGGCCCCCTCCGGGCGGGAGATGATCCGGCGCACCCGCCAGCGCTTCCGCGCCGACAGCGGCCGGGTCTCGACGATCTCCACCTTGTCGCCGATGCCGCAGACCTCGCCCTCGTCGTGGGCGAGGAACTTCTTCGAGCGCTTCACGACGCGCTTGTAGACGGGGTGCTGGACCAGGCGCTCGACGAGCACCTTGACCGTCTTCGCGCCGGGCTTCCCGACGACGACACCGACCTTCCGCTGTCCCTGGCCTCTGCCCTGAACCTGGGCCATCACCGGGCCTCCTTCGCGGCCTCGGCCCGCTCGCGCTCACGCAGCACGGTCAGCGCCCGGGCAAGGTCCTTCCGGGTTTCCCTCAGCTTGTGCGGCTTCTCGAGCTGCCCGATCGCCTTCTGGAGGCGCAGGTTGAAGAGGGCCTTCTTCAGCTCGAGAACCTCCTTCTTCAGCTCCTCGATGCTCATGTCCCGCAGCTGGCTCGCCTTCATCGTCCACCTCCGCTCAGACCGGCCGCCGGCGGACGAACTTGGCCGGGATCGGCAGCTTGCTGGCCGCGAGCCGCATCGCGCGCTCGGCGATCTCGGGGGCGACTCCCTCCAGCTCGAAGAGGATCTTCCCCGGCTTGACCACGGCCACCCAGTGGTCCGGGGCCCCCTTCCCCGACCCCATCCGGGTCTCGGCCGGCT
>JAMOQA010000216.1 GCA_027064265.1 Acidobacteriota bacterium | reverse complement strand
ATCGCGGGGACCGCCTCCTCGCCGTTCCCCCCGGCGAGGGGCTCGGCGGGCAGCACGGGCTCGGCGGGGACCGGGGGGTCCGCCGGGGAACCGCTCTTCCCCCTGCGCTTCCTCGCGCTCACCCGACGAGCTCCTTCCCCGCCGGGCAGAGCGCCCGGAACGGGCAATAGCGGCACCGGTACTCCCCGGGACGGGGTTCGCAGCGGTCCTCCGCCGCCGCGTCCCGCGCCGGGTCCGGCAGGACGGCCAGCATCGCCCGGACCGAGTTCCGGATCGCCTGGCGCCCGTTCTCGACGGTCTCCTCGTCGATCCGGCAGGCCTTCTCCGGTTCCCGCCTCCGGAGGTAGACCTCCCGGACGTCGAGCCGGTCGAGACCGACGTCCCAGCGGTCGCGCGCGTAGGCCGCGTAGCCGAGGAGCTGGAGGGGGTTGTCCTCCCGCTCCCGCTTGCCGGTCTTCCAGTCGAGGATCGTCACGGTGCCGTCCGGGTTGCGCCAGGCGACGTCGATCCGGACCCAGACCGGGACTCCCTCGAAGTCCCAGCGGTCCAGGTCCTCGAGGGCGAGAACCTCGGAGGGATCGAGGGAGCGGAACCGATCGAGGTAGCCCTGCTCCACGAAGGCGCGGACCATCTCCTGCGCCGCGCCGACCTGGGCGCGCCACTCCTCGTCGGTGACCGGGAGCCGGTACTCGTGCTCGACGAACCGGACGTGGTTGCGCGGGTCGTCCAGGAGCCGCGCTCGGTCGTCCAGGCTGGCCCGGTAGTCCCGGCGCATCCCGTCGACCATCCGCTCGATCGCCGCCTCGACGTCCACGTCCTCGCCCCGGCGGGTCGCCCGGAGGACCTGCTCGATCGTGTCGTGGACCCGGGAGCCGATCCACATCGGCAGGCTGGTCAGGTGCCGGAGCCGGTACGCCTCGCGCCGGCGCCGCGGGTCGAGGGGGGGGACGGCCTTCCCGAGGGAGCCGTAGTAGCGGAAGAAGTAGGCCCGCGGGCAGTCGGTGAACGTCCCGTGCCGGGAGGCCGACCAGGAGAAACCCTCGGGTACGTCGATGCGGGTCATCGCGTCTCCTCGCCCTCGCCCGAGAGCGCCCGCAGCCGGCGGACCGCCTCCCGGTCGGCCGGCAGCAGCGGCAGCTCGTCGATCTCGTCCGGGGTGTACCACCCGAGACCGGCGACCTCGAGGGGGCGGGGCTCGCCCACGAGGATCCGGGCGTGGAGGAAGTGCAGCTCGACCTCCCGGTCCGGGTAGCGGTGCCGGAGCACGAACGCCTCGCTCGCGGCCCCGGCCTCGATGCCGAGTTCCTCCCGGAGTTCCCGCACCAGGGCTTCCCCGGGGCTCTCGCCGGGCTCGATCTTCCCGCCCGGAAACTCCCACTGGCCGGCGAGATGGGTGCCGGCGGGGCGCCGGGTGAGCAGCCAGCGTCCGTCCCGGGAGATCAGCCCGGCGGCCACGCGCAGGAACGGAACGTCGGTCAAGGGAACCTCCCCGGCCCCCGGATGGTATCCGCCGCCCCCGGGGCGGGCAACATCCCGCCTCCCCGGAACGAAACGGACATGGACCGGGCCCCGTTCCCCCCGTACGTTTGGCTGCAGGGAGGAGGTCACGAGGGGGCGAAGACCCCCGGGAGACCTCGATGCTCGCCCAGGTTCCCCCCGCGCTCCACGTTCCCTTCGGCTCGGACCCCTGGCTGACCCCGGCCGTGCTCCTGCTGTGCGGCCTCGTCGCCAGCCTCGTGCTCAGCCGGGAACACCGGAGGAACCGGGGCTGGAAGCGCGCCCTCGCCGTCGCGGCGTACGGCCTGGTGGTGGCCTTCGCCTTCGCCGCGGCCGGCACGATGGTGGCCCACCGGGCCAGCCTGTTCTGGGGAGCCCACTACGAGGAAGGGGGCCGGGTGCTGGTCCTCGAGCGGCTCGCTCCCCTGCCCGACGTGCGGATCCCGGTCGCGGACGTCGAGGCGATCACCGAGTTCGCGGTGCCCGAGGTGAGCATCCGCGGCCCGCGCCGCAGCGTCCGGTTCCGGGTCCTCGCCCGCGACGGCCGCACCTGGTGGAGCGCGCCGATCTACGTGCGCAGCCAGGCGGACCGGGCCCGCCTGCTGCTGATCGCCGCCACCGACAACCGCCTCGAGCGGTTCCTCATGGGGACCGCGGAGCTCCCCTGACCGGTTTCCGGTCCAGCTTGTCGAGCAGCGCCCGTGCCTCCCGCCCGGCCCGGGACGTCGGTGCGAGGCGGGCGGCCTCGCGCAGGTGACGGATTCCCTCCTCGTGCTTGCCGAGCCGGACGAGCATCTTCCCGTACTGGAGGTGCGCCTTGACGTACCGCGGGTTCAGGCGGAGGGCCTCCCGGAGGTCCCGGAGCGCCCGCCGCAGGTGTTCCGCCCGCGCCCGGGGATCCTTCGCCTCCCGGGCGAGGTTGATCTCGCAGATCCCCCGGTTGTAGAAGGCGGTCGGGTACCGCGGGACCTCCCGGAGCGCCCGTTCCAGGCTCTCCCGGGCCCGGTCGAACTCCCCGCGCCCCATGAAGACGGTCGCCATGTTGTTCAGCGCCTTCGACCGTCCCTCCGCGTCGTCGTAGCGGGCGAAGGCCTTCTCGTACTCCTCGAGGGCCCTGTCGTCGTACCCCATCCGGGCGTACGTGAGCCCCAGGTGGAGGTGGGGGAGCCCCTCCTCCGGGGCCTTCGCCACCGTGTCGGTCCAGAACGCGAGGTCGTCGTGCCAGGCCCGTTCCCGGGCGAGGGTCGCCCGGGCCATCGGCGCCGCGAGAAGCACGGCGAGGACGACGGGCGCGAGCCGGACGGCCAGCGCCGGGACCCGGTCGCCGAGGGCCGCGGCGCCCCGGGCCAGGAGGAAACCCGCCAGGAGACAGCCGCCGGCGCTCGGGATGTAGAGGTACCGCTCGGCCAGGGGGGTCTCGGAGATCCGGAGGACGGC
>JAMOQA010000215.1 GCA_027064265.1 Acidobacteriota bacterium | reverse complement strand
TGTTGCGAGACCACCGCGTCTTCCCTATACGCCGACCACGGGGCCCGAGTCAAGACCTTTCGGCCCGGATTGCCGCGGTTCGCGACCGTGTCGCGGCGCGGCCCGGCGGAACCGGTCCGCGCTGCGCACGGACTTCCCGGAACAAGCCAGGAAAGCGGCCGTGGTCAGACCACCGGACCTCGGCCCCCTGCCCCGACTTCCACGGCGACCGCCGAGTCCTCCTCAGGGCGTGGGGGCCGGCTCCGGGGGGGCCTCCTGCGCTGCCGGGGCGGGGTCCTGGGCGTGGGCGTTGCGGTAGCGGACGATCGCCTTGCGGATGTCGACGGCGACGACCAGGACGCCGAGCAGGATCACGATCGCGAGGCCGACCATCAGGACCCGCTCCTTCACCGCCGGGGGCAGCGGGCCGCCCTTCGCCATCTCGACCAGCAGGATCAGGATCTGTCCGCCGTCGAGCACCGGGATCGGGAAGAGGTTGACGATCCCGAGCTGGATCGAGATCACCGCGAGGAGCTGGAGGAACGGGACGATCCCGAGGGCCGCCTGGTCCCGGCTGATCTTCGCGATCTCGAGGGGGCCGCTCATCACGCCGACCCCGACCTGGCGGCGCACCAGGGCCGAGAGGGTGCGGAAGAGGAGGCCGGCGTTCTGCCAGGCCTGCTTCGCCGACTCGCGCAGGGCACCGACCGGCCCGTACCGGACGAACTTCGTCGGGTAGGTCAGCATCACCCCGAGGCGGCCACCGCCGTCTCCCGTCGGCTCCGGCACCGCGACGACCTGAAGCTCCCTGCCGTCCCGCTCGATGTCGAGGGTGACTTCCTTCCCCGCCTTCCCGCGGAGCAGGCGGGAGACGTCGGTGAGGGCGAGGGGCGGCTGGCCGTCGACCCGCAGGATCCGGTCGCCGGGGCGGAGGCCGGCCCGGGCCGCGGCACTTCCCTCCATCACCTGCTTCACCATGATCGGCAGGCGGATCCGCACCCCGTCCCAGCCGATGCCGTAGATGGGATGGGCGGCGACGGTGACCGGGATCGTCAGCCGCTTCCCGTCCCGCTCGACCTCGTAGCGGAACGTCTTCCCGGGCGAGAGCATCTCCTGCTCGAGGACCTTCTCGTAGTCGCCGATCTCCTCGATCGGCGTCCCGTCGATGGCGACGATCCGGTCGCCGGGGGCGAGCCCCGCCGCCTCCGCCGGGGACCCCTCGGCCACCGCCTCGACCACCGGCGGTCCCTGCGGCACGTCGAGCACCTCGGCGCCGTGCATGTAGAGCCCCCACCAGATCCCCATCGCGAGGGCGACGTTCATCGCGGGGCCGGCGAGGTAGATCACCACGCGCTGCCAGCGGGGCTTGCTCGTCAGCCAGCGCGGGTCGCGCCCTTCCTCGTTCCCCTCCTCGTCGAACTCGCCGGTCATCTTCACGTAGCCGCCGAGGGGGACCGCGGAGACCCGGTAGTCGGTCTCCCCCCACCGGAAGCCGAAGAGGCGCGGGCCGAACCCGAGGGAGAACACCTCGATCCGCACGTCGAAGAACTTGCCGGCGAGGAAGTGGCCGAGCTCGTGGATGAAGATCAGCACCCCCAGCACGACCAGCAGGGAGAGCACGTACTCGAGGAAGATCATCGTCGTCCTTCCGTCTCCCGCGCGACGGCCCGCCGCGCCGCCTCCCGGGCCTCCCGGTCGGCGGCCAGCACGGCCTCGAGCGTGTCGGCCGGCCCCGGCGGCCGGGCCTCGAGCACCCGCTCGAGGACCGCCGGGATCCGGTCGAAGGGGATGCGCCCCGCGAGGAACGCCTCGACGGCGACCTCGTTGGCCGCGTTGAGGCGCGCCGGGGCGTCGCCGCCCGCCTCGAGGGCCCGGTAGGCGAGGGCGAGGCAGCGGAACGTCTCCGGGTCGGGCGGCTCGAACTCCAGGGGAGAGGCCGCCAGCAGGTCGAGCCGCTCCGCCGGCGCGTCGAGCCGCTCCGGGTACGTGAGCGCGTACTGGATCGGGTGGCGCATGTCCGGCGTGCCGAGCTGGGCGACGATCGACCCGTCCCGGAACTCGACCATCGAGTGGACGACGCTCTGGGGGTGGATCACCACGTCGATCGCGCCGGGCGGCAGGCCGAACAGCCACCGCGCCTCGATCACCTCGAGGCCCTTGTTCATCAGGGTGGCCGAGTCGATGGTGATCTTCGGCCCCATCTCCCAGGTCGGGTGGCGCAGCGCCTCCTCGGGGGTGACCGCCGCCAGCTCCCCCGCGGTGCGGCCGCGGAACGGCCCCCCGGAGGCGGTCAGCACGATCCGGCGGACCTCGTCGGCGCGCCCGGCCCGCAGGCACTGGTGGATCGCGTTGTGCTCGCTGTCCACCGGCAGCAGGGTCGCCCCGCTCTCCCGGGCGGCCCGGGTCATCACCTCGCCGGCGGCCACCAGGGCCTCCTTGTTGGCAAGGGCGACGGTGAGCCCGGCGCGCACGGCGGCGAGGGTCGGCACGAGGCCGGCGGCGCCGACGATCGCCGCGATCACCAGGTCGGCGCCGCTCCCGGCCGCCGCCCGGACCAGCCCCTCCTCGCCGGCAACGACCTCGATCGGCTCCCCGGCGAGCAGCTCCCGCAGGCGGGTGGCGTCGTCCGCGCCGGGCACGGCGACGAGGGCCGGCCGGACCTCCCGGGCCTGGCGGGCCAGCTCCCCGAGGCGACCGCCCCCGGCCGCGAGGGCGACCACCCGGAAGCGGTCCCGGAGCCGGCCGAGGACGTCGAGGGCGGAGACCCCGATGGAGCCGGTGGAGCCGAGCAGGGCGACCTTCCGCACGATCGGCCCTCCCTACGGCGCCAGGAGCAGCCGGTGGTACCAGTAGAGCACCGGCGCGGCGAGAAGCAGGCTGTCGATCCGGTCGAGGACGCCCCCGTGGCCCGGCAGCAGCCCCCCGGAGTCCTTCACCGTCGCCGCCCGCTTGAAGAGCGACTCCACCAG
>JAMOQA010000214.1 GCA_027064265.1 Acidobacteriota bacterium | reverse complement strand
CCAAGCACCTGGTTCGTCTTCGGCATCACCGCCCCCGGGCACCGGCAACCGGCTCCGCCACGCGCTGGTCGACCGGCGCGGCGACCACGCGCACCAGCTCGAACCGCTCGACGACCGAACCATCGGGCCGGAACACCGTCACGGTCATCGTCCTGTCGTCCGCCTCGAAGCGGGCGAAGTGGTACGTGAGGGCCGCCTTCACGACGCCGGGAGCGGACGTGTCCGGCACCGAGAGGGGCGCGCCTCCGCCACCCAGGGTCAGCCAGGTGATCCCGTCCACCTCGCAGCGGGCGTAGCAGTGGTTGTGCCCGGCGACGACCAGGGTGACGCCGTGGCGCCGGAAGATGGGCGCCAGCTCCTTCCGCACCGTTTCGTTCGGCTGGTGCCCCCCGGCGCTCCAGGCCGGCACGTGGTGGAGGACGATCTTCCACGGGCGGTCGGAGCCGGCCAGGTCCTCCTCGAGCCAGGCGACCTGCCGGCTGTCGGCGGAAAGGTCCGCCTGGTCGTCGAGGACCGTGACGTGCACCGGGCCGTAGTCGAAGGAGTAGAAGCAGGCGGCCGGGTCCCGGTACGGGTACGGCCAGTACTTCCGCAGCAGCGTCCCGTCTCCCTCGTGGTTGCCGCGGCAGCCCATCACCGCGAGGCGGGAGAGGAACGAGCGGCTCGCAGCGAAGCCCGGCGCGAAGAACTCCCGGTCCCACGACGCCTCGTCGGGACGGGTCACCCAGTCGCCGGCGTGCAGGCAGAAGGTCTGCCGGTGGACCGGATCCTCGTCGACGTCGGCGAGGAGCCTCGCCAGGACCGCGTTCATCACGTCGGGCCGGCTGCGGGTGTCCCCGAGACCGTAGAACGTGACGGCGCCGCGGGCGCCGGGAGGCGCCGCCCGGAAGGACCCCGTCCGCGTCGCCCCGTCGACGGTCACCCGGTAGTGGTAGAGCCTGCCGGGCTCGAGGCCGGTGAGGGTCGCCCGGAAGAGGTGCCCGTCCGGGCCGGCTCCTTCCTCGGCGAGTTCTTCCATGGTGCGGCGGCACGCGGAGGTCGGGCCCCACGCGAGAGCCGCGTGGCCCGGCGTCCCGTCGGTCTGCCAGAGGATCGTCATCCGGGAGGGGTCTCCCGGGTAGAGCAGGTACGGCCCCTTGCGGAAGCCGGCGCCTTCGGCCGGCCCGGAGACGGCGAGGCACGCCGCGAGGGCGAGGGCGGCGGCGGTCGCCGCCAGGATGCTCTTCCGCCGTGATCCGCGCATCCGGGCCTCCTCGGGGGCGAACGGGGCCTTGGTAGCAGGGGAAGGAAGCCGCGTCAACGAGGGGAGATCAGTCGTCCTCCCAGTGCTCCTCCGAGTAGAAGAACTCCTCGGCGCAGCCGCGGCAGCAGAAGAGCTTGCCCCCCATGCGGTACGCGTGGTCGAGGCAGACCCGCTGGTGGCAGAACGGGCAGATGTAGAGCCGCGTGTCGTCGGACGTGGCGCCGCAGGTGCGGCAGACCAGGCGCCGGTCGATCCGGGTCGTCTGCATCGGGAACCTCCGGGGCCGAAGGTCGTCCCCCGCGCGGGTCCGGGCAAGCGCGGCCGACAGGGGAGCGGGACGACCACGAATCCCGCGAGCAGGCGGTGGTGCGCGCCCGGGATAGAGCGGGGTAACGGCGAATCCCGCAAGGAGGGGGGGACGGGGGTCCGGGAACGAGCGGGATAACGGCGAATCCTGCAAGGGGGGTGTTCGATAACCCGGGGATTTGCAATTTTCGCGGGGTTCGAGGCAAGAGCGAATTGCAGGAGATCGAGTTACCCCGCTCTCGAGTTGCGGGATCCAGGGTTATCGAACACCCCCCTTGCAGAAAGGACGTTTACCCCGCTCCCCCGGGTTCCAATCCCTCGGCGCGGCAGGGTAGGCGGCGCTCCGCGCCGCGCCGGGCGCAGCCCGCTGTGCCCCTACGGGAACCGACGGGACGCACAACGCGTAGGGGTCCAGCGTGCTGGACCCGTGCCGGGTCGGAGGCCCGGCCATGGGTGCCGCTTCGCGGCACACGGGCGCAGCACGCTGCGCCCCTACGGGACGTCACGGGGCGGGAGGGGGAGCATCGACTCGGCGGCGGGGTCGTGGCGGGCGCGGTTCCTGCGGGCGAGTTCGTGGGAGCGGACCGCGTAGCAGTAGGCGCACCCGCCGATGCAGGTGTCCGGCATCCCGACGTCCACCGCGGGGCAGCAGCCGCAGTCGGGGCGCTGGCCCGGGTCCTTCTTTCGCGGAAACGGCCGGTCGGGCCAGAGGGCCGCGAGCCGATCCGGGTCGATGCACCGCCCCCGGCGCGCCCCGGTCCCCTCGTAGACCGGGGGCTCGGCGCAGAGCTCGAGGGACATCCCGTGCTCCCGGGCGATCGCCGCGAGCCCGGCGACCAGCTCCCGCAGCACGGGCGCGCCGGGTTCCGGCATCTCGACCGGGTACCCGACCAAGGCCAGCCTTCGTTCCGTCTTCCGGTACAGGTCGAGGAACGAGACGACCGCCCGGTCGGTGGCGCCGGCGAGCCGCCCCGCGAGGCCGGCGAACCGTTCCAGGTGTTCTTCCGGCGTGTCCCGCGGCCCGAGGATCACCGGGTCGTACCGCCAGGCGACCCGCCGGGCATCGCCCCACCGCTCCGCCAACCGCAGGAACCCCTCCACCGCCCGGTCCGTCGGGACGACGTGGGGCTCGAGCACCCGGCCCCGCCCGGTGCCCGCGAGGCCGGTGATCGTGACCAGGGCCACGGTGCGCCGGTGCCCCAGCTCCTCCAACCGGTCCGTCGCGCGGACGAGGGCGGCCGGATCCCGCGTCCAGAAGACGATCGCGTCCACGTCGTCCGGGGCGAGGGAGACCACCCGTTGCTGGCTCGGGCGGAACGGGTTCGCCACCCGGACCCGTCCCTCCGCGAGCCGACGGAGGAACCACTCCAGGTAGAACGCCGGGACGTCGGTCCGGCGGCTGGCGGAGACGATCATCGCCGCACAAGCAGGTCCCGAAGGGCTTCTCCGAGGCCCGGGTGCTCGAAGCGGAACCCCTCCCGGGTCGCCCGGGCCGGCACGACCCGGGCGCTCGCCAGCAGCTCCCGGGCGAACCCACCCAGGACGAGCCGCAGCACGAACCCCGGCGTGCGCAGGAAGGCGGGCCGCCCGAGCGTCCGCCCGAGTTCCCGGGCGAAGGCGGCCTGGCGGACCGGCTCGGGGGCCGTCGCGTTCACCGGCCCCTCGATCCCCGGGGTCTCCGCCGCCCAGAGGGCGAGCCGGGCCACGTCGTCGACGTGGACCCACGACCAGAACTGCCGACCGGATCCCAGGGGTCCGCCGAGGCCGAGCCGGGCCGCGGGGAGCATCCGCGGCAGCGCCCCGCCGTCCCGGGCGAGGACGATCCCGATCCGGAGAACCACCGTCCGCACCCCCGCCGCCGCGGCGATCCCGGCCGCCGTCTCCCAGTCCCGGCAGACCTCCGCGAGGAACCCCTCCCCGGGGGCCACGTCCTCGGTCAGCTCCGCCTCTCCCCGGTCCCCGTACCAGCCGATCGCCGAGGCGGAGACCAGGGCCCCCGGCCGCGGGGCCGCGTCGATCAGCCGCGTCGCCAGGAGCCGGGTCCCGTCCACGCGGCTCGCCCGGATCTCCTCGCGCACCCGCCGGGTCCAGCGGCGGGCCACCGGCGCCCCCGCCAGGTGGACCACCGCGTCGGCCCCGGCGAGGGCCGCGGGCTCGAGCCGCCCCCGCAACGGGTCCCAGGGCTCCGCCGCGTCGATCCCGGGGAGGATCCGGCGGGCCCGGTCCGGGTCCCGGGTGAGGACCCGGACCCGCCAGCCGGCCTCCCGGAAGCGGGCGGCCACGTGCCGGCCGACCAGCCCGGTCGCGCCGGTGATCACCACCGTCCTCCCGGCATCCATGTTCCCAGTATCCCCCCTCTCGCGGGAGCCGGGAAGGACCCGGAGCCCGCAACTTGACGCCCCGGGAGGGCGTCCGTAGCATCGGGGCCCGTCGGCGCGGGCGGACCGCGCCGGCCGCGGCAACGGGTGGCGGTGTAGCTCAGCGGTAGAGCACGCGGCTCATAACCGCGGAGTCCCCGGTTCGAATCCGGGCACCGCTACCATCTTCCCCATGCCGATCTCCCTCCCGGACGTCCCCCCCGCCCTCCTCGAGGAGGTCTGCCACCCGCCGGCCCCCGCCCGGGGCGACCCGGTCGTCGTCGCGGTCTCCGGGGGAGCGGACTCGGTCGCCCTCCTGCACCTGCTCGCCGCCCTCGCGCCCGGCCGGGGCTGGGGGCTGACCGTCGCCACCCTGGACCACGGGCTCCGCGGCGCGGCGGGAGCGGCGGACCGGTCCTTCGTCGAGGACCTGGCCCGGGAACTCGGGCTTCCCTGCCGGGCGGACCGTCGGGACGCCCGACCCCTCCGGGGCGAATCCCCCGAGGAGGCGGCCCGCCGGGTCCGGCTCGGCTTCCTCCTCGAGATCGCCCGGGAGACCGGCGCCCGGTTCGTCGCCCTCGGTCACACGATGGACGACCAGGCCGAGACCCTCCTCGACCGGTTGGGACGGGGGACGGGCACCCGGGGGCTCGCCGGGATGCGCCGCTACGCGCCCCCGCTGTGGCGACCCCTCCTCGGCGTGCGACGGGCGGCGCTCCGGGGCCTCCTCGCGCAGGCGGGCCTTCCCCACCGGGAGGACGAGACCAATGCCGACCCGGCCATCCGCCGGAACCGGGTCCGGGAAGAGCTCCTCCCCGTCCTCGAGCGCACCCTCGGCCCCGGTTCCGTCCCGGCCCTCGCCCGGGCGGCCCGGTTCGCCGCGGACGACGAGGACCTCCTCGAGGCGCTGGCGGCGGAGCGGGAGCGGGAGATCCTCCTCGTGCGGGAGGAGGGGATCTCCGTCCTCGACCGGAGGGCCCTCGGGGCCTTGCCTCCCGCCCTCGCCCGGCGCATCCTCCGCAGGTGCCTCGAGGGAGACCCGGCCGGTTCGATCCGGCCGGCCGCAACCCACCTCGAGGCGCTGCTGCGGCTCGCCCGGGCGGAGGGTCCGGGCACTCGCCTCGACCTCCCCGGCGGCTGGACCGCCCGCCGGGAGGCCGGGCGCATCCTCCTGGAGAGAGCGAGATGAGGACCCTGGCCCCCGAGATCCTGATCCCCGAGGACGCCCTCGCCCGCCGCGTCCGCGAGATGGCGGAGGAGATCACCCGGGACACCCCGGAGGACGCGGAGATCGCCGCCCTGGTCGTGCTCAAGGGAGCGTTCGTTTTCGCGGCCGACCTGCTGCGCCGGATCCCCCGGCGGGTCCGGATCGGTTTCCTCGAGACCCACAAGGTGCCGAGCCGGCCGGGGGCAGCGGACTTCGCGTTCACGCATCCCTTCCGGATCGAGGGAAGCGACCTCCTGCTGATCGAGGACATCCTCGACACGGGCGTCACCCTCTCCCACCTGCTCTCCCGCCTCCGGGCCCGCCGGCCCGCCCGGTTGCGGACGGCGATCCTTCTCGACAAGAAGCCCCGCCGAACGGTCAACGTGGACGTCGACTACGTCGGCTTCGAGATCCCGGACAAGTGGGTGGTCGGTTACGGCCTCGACGACGACGAGACCTACCGGAACCTGCCCTATATCGGGTACGTCGAGGAGGCGTCCTGACCGCCCCCGGAACGCCTTGGACGGGCGCGAAAGACGGTTCGAAGTTACTGTAATAAGGTGGAGACGGCCGCCGCCGGTCCCGCGGTCGCCCGGAGGTTTTCGTGAACCAGCACGTCAAGACGATCCTGGTCTGGGTCGTGATCCTGGTGGCCCTCGTCGTGGTCATCCGGTTCTTCTCCCAGGGGCCCCAGGCCAGGACGGTGATCAGCCAGACCGAGTTCTACGACCGGCTCGACGACGGCCAGGTGACCGAGGTCAGGATCACCGGCGACGAGTTCGGCTACCAGATCGAGGGGAAGCTCAAGGACGGCACGGCGTTCTCGACCTACACGGTCAAGGACGAGAAGCTCCTCGCCGAACTCCGGGAGAAGGGAGTAACGGTCGAGGCGGAACGGCCGCGGGACGGGACCTTCCTCGTCAGCCTCCTCTCCTGGGCCCCGATGCTGCTCTTCATCGGCGTGTGGATCTTCTTCATGCGCCAGATGCAGTCCGGCGGGAACAAGGCCCTCTCCTTCGGGAAGTCCCGGGCCAAGCTCCTGACCCCGTCGAGCAAGAAGGTCACCTTCGCCGACGTGGCCGGCTGCGAGGAAGCCAAGGAGGAACTCCAGGAGATCATCGAGTTCCTCAAGGACCCGCAGCGGTTCCAGCGTCTCGGGGGGAAGATCCCGAAGGGCGTCCTGCTGATGGGTCCCCCCGGCACCGGGAAGACCCTCCTCGCCCGGGCGATCGCCGGCGAGGCGAACGTGCCGTTCTTCTCGATCTCCGGCTCGGACTTCGTCGAGATGTTCGTCGGCGTCGGCGCCTCCCGGGTGCGCGACCTGTTCGAGCAGGGAAAGAAGAACGCCCCCTGCATCATCTTCATCGACGAGATCGACGCCGTCGGCCGCCACCGGGGCGCCGGCCTCGGCGGCGGGCACGACGAGCGGGAGCAGACCCTGAACCAGCTCCTCGTCGAGATGGACGGCTTCGAGTCGAACGACGGCGTCATCCTGATCGCGGCGACGAACCGCCCGGACGTCCTCGACCCGGCCCTGCTCCGACCCGGCAGGTTCGACCGGCGGGTCGTCGTCGGGCGGCCCGACGTGCGGGGCCGGGAGGAGATCCTCCGCGTGCACGCGAAGCGGATCGTCCTCGGCGACGACGTGGACCTGTCGGTGATCGCCCGCGGCACCCCCGGCTTCTCCGGGGCCGACCTCGCCAACCTGGTCAACGAGGCCGCCCTCCTCGCCGCCCGCAAGGGGAAGAAGAAGGTCGAGGCGGAGGACTTCGAGATCGCCAAGGACAAGGTGATCATGGGGGTCGAGCGCCGCA
Organism: Acidobacteriota bacterium; assembly: GCA_027064265.1. Lineage (GTDB taxonomy): Bacteria > Acidobacteriota > Polarisedimenticolia > J045 > J045 > JAMOQA01. Next base: position 8,371 of record JAMOQA010000214.1, on the reverse strand, counting down.
GCCTGATCATCTCCGAGGAGGAGAAGCGGAACACCGCCTACCACGAGGCCGGCCACGCCCTCGTCGCCTTCCTCGAGCCCCACGCGGACCCGCTGCACAAGGTGACGATCATCCCCCGAGGGATGGCGCTCGGCGTCACCCAGCAGCTCCCCGAGGACGACAAGCACACCTACACGAAGGAGTACCTCCTCGCGACCCTCTCCGTGATGATGGGCGGGCGGGCCGCCGAGGAGATGTTCATGGGCCACCAGACCACCGGCGCCGGCAACGACATCGAGCGGGCGACCGAGCTGGCCCGGAAGATGGTCTGCGAGTGGGGGATGTCGGAGAAGATCGGTCCGCTGACCTTCGGGAAGCGGGACGAGCAGATCTTCCTCGGCCGGGAGATCGCCCGGCACCGGGACTACTCCGAGGCGACCGCCATCGAGATCGACCGGGAGGTCCGGAAGATCGTCACCGACGCCTGGGAGCGGGCCCGGTCCCTCCTCGCGGAGAACCGGGACGCGCTGGTCCGGCTCGCCGAGGCCCTCCTGGAGCGCGAGGTGCTCGACGCCGAGCAGATCCGGATCCTGGTCGAGGGCGGAACCCTGCCGGACATCGAGGAAACACCCGGGGGCGGCCTCGGGGCGGAGGCCGCGACGGCCGGCGACACCCCGGAGGCCGCCCGCGAGGACGACGAACCCGGCGCCCTTCCCGGCGATCCGGCCCCCCAGCCGAGCTGATCCCCGATGGCGGTCCGTCACCCCCTCGCCCTGGACGCGGCCGCCCCCGGCGAGGCGGCGCTCTTCCTCGCGCCAGCGGGGCTGGCGGAGCGGGTCGGCGAGCTGCCGCTCCCGTGCCGGCTCCTGCGCGTTCCGCCGGGCACCGACCTCCCGCGCGCCACGTCTCCCGGCATCGCCCGGCTCGACGGCCCCGGGGGAACCGTGCTGGCCGGACCGGCCCGGGTCCTGCGGGAAGCGGTTCCCCCCGGCCTGGTGGATCTCCTCGAGCGGCTCGACGCGCCGAGCCCGGCGATCCGCTTCTCCGACGGGGAGTCCTGGGACTTCCGGGGACGCACCCGGATCATGGGGATCCTGAACGTCACCCCGGACTCCTTCTCCGACGGGGGCCTGTGGAATGACCCCGCCCGGGCGATCGCACGGGCGGCCGAGATGCTCGAGGAGGGGGCGGAGATCCTCGATGTCGGCGGGGAGTCGACCCGGCCGGGCGCGGCCCCGGTCGATCCCGAGGAGGAGACGCGGCGGGTCGTCCCGGTGATCCGGGCGATCCGGCGGGAGTTTCCCCGGGCGCGGATCTCGGTGGACACCCGGCGGGCCGCGGTCGCGGCGGCCGCGCTCGAGGCCGGGGCCGACCTGGTCAACGACGTCTCCGCCCTCGGCGACCCGGGAATGGCGGGGGTCGTCGCCCGGGCCGGCTGCCCGGTGATCCTGATGCACATGCGGGGAACCCCCGACCGGATGCAGGACGACACGAGCTACGAAGACCTGCTCGGGGAGATCGCCGGCCACCTCGCCGAGCGCCGCGATCGCGCCCTCGCCGCCGGGATCGCCGGTGATAGAATCCTCCTCGATCCCGGCATCGGGTTCGGAAAGTCGTTCGCCGGAAACGAGGAGATCCTTCGACTGCTGCAGGGCCTCACGGTCCTGGGAGCGCCCCTGGTGCTCGGCGTATCGAGAAAGCGGTTCCTCGGGGCCCGGACGGGGGTCTCCGTGCCCGCGGAGCGGGTACCCGCCAGCCTCGCGGCGGGCGTCGCCGCGGCCTTCCGCGGGGCCGCCATCCTCCGGGTGCACGACGTGGCCGCCACCCGCCAGGCGATCGCGATCGCGGACGTCCTCGCCCCCCGGGCGGACGGGGGGGCGCGGCCGTGATCGGGCCCCTCGTCGACCTGCTGCGCCTGGAGCAGCTCTGGAACCCGCTCTCGCTCCTCGATATCGCCATCCTCTGGCTCGCGATCTACCAGCTGCTCCAGCTGCTGCGGAAGACCCGGGCCGTGCAGATGGCCTGGGGGCTCCTCGTCGTCGTCGGGCTCTGGTTCGCGACCCTCCCCACCGGTCCCCTGCCCCTCAAGGCGGTGCACTGGGTGCTGGGCCAGCTCCTCTACTACGGCGGGTTCGCGGTGATCGTCATCTTCCAGGGCCCGATCCGGCAGGCCCTCGCCCGGTTCGGCCGCAACCCGTTCGCCCGCTTCCGCACCCAGGAGGAGACCGGGCAGCGGGTGATCAAGGAGGTCGCCCTCGCCGCTTCCGCCCTCGCGTCCAAGCGGATCGGGGCCCTGATCGTGCTCGAGCGGACCCAGGGTCTGCGCACCCTGATCGAGACCGGCATCGAGATGGACGCGATCGTCTCCTACGACCTCCTGATGAACATCTTCACGCCGAAGACGCCCCTCCACGACGGGGCGGTGATCATCAGCGACGGCCGGATCAAGGCGGCGAGCTGCTTCCTGCCCCTCTCGACCCAGCCCGGGATCTCCCACGAGTACGGGACCCGCCACCGGGCGGCGATCGGGATCTCCGAGGAGTCCGACGCGATCGCGATCGTCGTCTCCGAGGAGCGGGGGATCATCTCCGTCGCGATGGAGGGCGGGCTCCACACCGACCTGGACACCCGCTCGCTGGTCGCCTTCCTCGAGGAGCACTACCTGGGCGAGAAGGGAGAGGTCCTCTCCCTCTGGCAGCGGCTCTGGCGCCGCGGGGACCGGCCCCGGGAGGAGGCGGCATGATCCGCGACCTCCTGCGGCGCAACCTGGGCCTCAAGATCGGCTCCCTGGTCCTCGCGTACATGCTCTGGGCCTGGGCCGTCGGCCAGGGGCCGGCAATCCGCCAGCTGACGGCCCCGGTGCAGGTCGATCCTCCCGGGCCCGACTGGATCGTCACCGGTTTCCAGCCAAGCGAGATCCGCCTGCGCGTGGAAGGTGACCCGACGACCATGCGGTCCATGGACGCCGGGGCGGTGTTCGTCCGGGTCCACGCCCGGCCGCCGGCAGGAAACGGTGGAACGCCGGCGGAGGTGGAGCAGAAGATCCGGGCAGAAGAGGTGCAGAACATTCCTCGCGGGCTGCGGGTCAGCCTGCTGGACCCGGGCGTCAGGGTTCGACTGGAGAAGAAGCTGACCCGCTCCGTGGCCGTGAAGGCCCAACTGGTGGACAAGCCCGCCCCGGACTACGAGGTCGTCCGGATCGTGGTGACACCACCGAAGGTCCGCGTGTCCGGACCGCGGTCCTTCGTCGCGGCCCTCGACGAGGTTCGCACCGAGCCGATTTCCATCGAGGGACTGGACGCCTCCCGGGTCTTCCGGGGGCGCCATCTCGTCCTTCCCGACGCTCCCGGATCGGAACGGGTCGTGATCGAACCGCCGACGGTGGACGTCCGGGTCGAGATCGACCAGGTTCGCCAGGAGATGGAGTTCGAGGTCCCGGTGGCGCCGACGAGCACCGGCTGGAGCGTGGAACCGGGCCAGGTGACGGTGAAGCTGAAGATCACCCCCGACCTCGCCGACCGGATCGCCGACGGGCTCCGGGCGGTGGTCGATACCGACGACCTGCCCGCCGACGGCAAGGTGCGCCGCCTCCCGGTGCGGTTGCCGATCGAGGGACTCGACCCGTTCTCCCGTTCCCGGGTCGAGGTGTTGGCCATCGATCCGCCCCGGGTGCGGGTCCGGCGCCAGCGCCACCCCTGAGGAGACAGCGACCCATGCGACGACGCTTCGGCACCGACGGGATGCGCGGCGTGGCCGGCGAGGAACCCCTCGACCCGGCCACCCTCTACCGCCTCGGCCGCGCCCTGGTCTCGACCCTGCGCGAGGAACGGGGGATCGAGACCCCGTCGATCTGCATCGGCCAGGACACCCGCGAGTCGTGCCGCTGGATCGCCTCGACCCTGGCCCAGGGGGTCCGGGCGGCCGGCGGCCGGGTGACCAGCGCCGGCGTGCTCCCCACGCCCGGGCTCGCCCTCCTCGTCCGCGAGGGGGAGTTCGACGGGGGTGCGATGATCTCCGCCTCCCACAACCCGTGGCAGGACAACGGGGTCAAGCTGTTCGACCACGGGGGCAGCAAGCTGCCCGACGAGGTCGAGGCGCGAATCGAGGCCAGGCTGGACGCGGAGCCGTTCCCGCCCGGGCCGCCCGAGGAGACGCGCCTCGCGCCCGACCCGTCCCTCCACGCCCGCTACCTCGACTTCCTGGGAAGGTGCCTCGAGGGCACGCGGCTCGACGGCACCACGGTCGTCCTCGACGCCGGCCACGGGGCCGCCTTCGAGCTGGCCCCCGAGGCGTTCCGGGCGGCGGGAGCGAAGGTGATCCCCCTCGCGGTCGAGCCGAACGGGCGGAACATCAACGACGGGGTCGGCTCCCTCCACCCGGAGGTGATGGCGAGGGCGGTGCGGGAACACGGGGCGGACCTCGGGTTCTCGTTCGACGGGGACGCCGACCGGTGCATCGCCGCCTCCACCTCCGGCGCCATCCTCGACGGGGACTTCGTCCTCTGGTACGCGGGCCGGGCGTTTCACGTGGCGGGCCGGCTCCCCGGCGACACGGTGGTCGCCACGGTGATGAGCAACCTGGGTCTCGAGAAGGCCCTCGCCTCCCGCGGCATCCGGATGCTCCGGGCCCCGGTGGGCGACCGCTACGTCCTCCAGGCCATGCGCGAGGGGGGCTACGCCCTCGGGGGCGAGCAGTCGGGGCACGTGATCTTCCTCGACTACGCCCCGACCGGCGACGGGATTCTCACCGCCCTCACGCTGGCGCGGCTCTGGCGGTCGGGCGCCGGCGACCTGGACGAGGCCCTGGCGGAGATTCCCCGCTTCCCCCAGCTCCTGCGCAACGTCCGCGTCCGGGAGAAGCCGCCGATCGAGTCGGTGCCCGCCCTCGTGGAGGCGATCCACCGGGCGGAGGAGGAACTCGGGGAGGACGGCCGGGTGGTCGTGCGGTACTCGGGCACGGAGCCGAAGGCACGGGTGATGATCGAGGCGGTCGACGCCGACGTGGTCGAGCGGCTCGTCGACGAGATCTGCGCCGTTTTCGAGCGGGAACTCGGCGCCTGAGCGCCGGCCCGCGGGAGGGAGGGTTCGCGATGGTCAAGCTGTCCGTCAACGTCGATCACGTCGCCACCGTCCGGCAGGCCCGGCGCGCCGACGAGCCGGACCCGGTCGCCGCCGCCGTCCTGGCGGAGCTCGCCGGCGCCGACGGGATCACCTGCCACCTGCGCGGGGATCGCCGGCACATCCAGGACGAGGACCTTCGTCGCCTCCGGGAAGCGGTCCGGGGCCGGCTCAACGTCGAGATGGCCGCGACGAAGCCGATGCTGGAAGCGGCCCGGAAGTACCGCCCCCACCTGGTCACCCTCGTCCCCGAGAAGCCCGGCGAGCTGACCACGACGGGAGGCCTCGACGTCCGGCGGCACCGGAAGCGGCTCCGGGAACACGTCCGGGCGCTCCGGCGGGCGCGGATCGACGTCTCGATCTTCCTCGACCCGGACCTCGGCCAGGTCGAGGCGGCAGCCGAGCTCGGGGTCGGGACGATCGAGCTGAACACCAACGCCTGGGCGATCGCCCGCACCGAGCGGGCGGCCCGCCGCGCCTACGACGCGCTGGTCGCCGCCGCCGCCCGGGCCGGCGAGCTCGGCCTCGTCGTCGCCGCGGGCCACGGGCTCACGGTGAAGAACGTCGGCCCGATCGCCGACATCCCGGAGGTGGAGGAGCTGAACATCGGGCACAGCATCGTCGCCCGGGCCACCCTTCTCGGGATGGAGGCCGCCGTCCGGGAGATGCTGGTCGCGATGGGCCGGTTCGACGTCCTGCTTCGCTGACGGCGTCGACGGCCCCTCCCGGGTCGCCGCGGTTGACAGCCGGTTCCCCGGCTCCCTAACCTGCCCCTCCGCGCACCACGACCGGGAGTCCTGCGCCCGGAGGGAGACGTCATGAGCCATTCCCCCGCCCCCCGCGAGAGCTGGGGCACCAGGATCGGGCTGATCTTCGCCGCCGCGGGAAACGCCGTCGGGATCGGCAACCTGCTCCGCTTCCCGGGGCAGGCGGCGACCCACGGCGGCGGCGCCTTCATGATCCCGTACGTCGTCTCGCTGCTGCTGTTCGGCCTGCCGATGATGTGGGTCGCCTGGACCGTCGGGCGGCTCGGCGGCCGCTGGGGTCACGGGACGATCCCCGGCATCTTCGACCGGATGACCGGGGGAAAGCCCTGGGCGAAGTACGCGGGCGTCATCGGTGTCGCCCTGCCGATGGTGTTCATCATCTACTACGCCTACATCGAGGCGTGGTGCCTCGCGTACTCCTGGTTCTCCCTCAAGGGGACGTACGTGGGAGACGGGCAGCACGTCGTCGACCTGGCGGTCTTCCTCGACGAGTTCCTCGGGATGGCGCCGACTCACAACTACTTCTCCGGGATCGGGGTCGCCCTGCTGTTCTTCCTGGTCACGCTGGTGCTGAACGTCTGGATCCTCTACCGGGGCATCTCCGGGGGCATCGAGCTGCTGGCGAAGATCGCGATCCCGCTGCTGCTGCTCTTCTGCCTCGTGCTCGGCGTGCGGGTGCTGACCCTCGGGACGATCAAGTCGTCCGTCCTCGACGGGCTGAACTTCCTCTGGAACCCGGACTTCAAGGCGCTCCTGGACTTCGACGTCTGGTTGGCGGCGGCCGGGCAGATCTTCTTCACCCTGTCGATCGGGTTCGGATCCCTCGAGGTGTTCGGCTCGTACCTCAAGGAGCACGACGACATCGCCCTCACCGGCCTCACCACCGCCTCCGTCAACGAGTTCGTCGAGGTGATCTTCGGCAGCATGATCGCGATCCCCGCCGCCGCGGTCTACTTCGGCGTCGAGCGGGTCCCCGAGATCGCCTCGGCCGGGACCTACGCGATCGGGATGGTCTCGATGCCGGAGATCCTGCGCGGCATCGGCGGCGTCCACCTGTTCGGCTCGCTCTGGTTCCTGCTGCTGTTCTTCGCCGCCTTCACGTCGTCGGTGGCGATCGGCCAGGTGGTGATGTCGTTCCTCCAGGACGAGGCGCGGCTCTCCCGGGCCTCGTCCGCCGGGATCGTCGGCGCGTTCTGGCTGCTCGGCGCCTTCCCGGTGGTGTTCCTCTACAAGTACGGCGCCCTCGACGAGATGGATTTCTGGTCGGGGACGATCGGGCTCGTCGTCTTCGCGATCTTCGAGATCGTGATCTTCGCCTGGATCTGGGGGATCGACCGGGGCTGGAAGGAGCTGCACAAGGGGGCCGACATCACGGTCCCCGGCTTCTTCAAGCCGATCATGAAGTGGGTGACGCCCCCGCTGCTGGTCGTGATCTTCGTCACGTGGTTCATGGGGGCGATCCTCTCCGACAGCCTGGTGCCCCGCCCGAGCCTCCATTTCGGCATCGAGGGCCGGGCGGAGATCCACGGCTCCTTCTCCCACCACGCGCCGGGAGAAGGCGACCCGGAATACGCGGACTTCCAGCGAGTCGAGGAGCACCTGCGGCAGGTGATCGACGACGCCGGCCACGACCTCCGGGGCTGGCTCCAGGTGACGATCCACCCGGCGGCCCCGGTCGCGATCTCCGGCTTCGCCGGTGACCCGGCCCTCCTCGAGAGGGTCCGGCCCGCCGAGCTGCAGCGCTGGCTCCAGCTCCAGCACCTCTCCTGGGAACCGCCCCCCGGGGAGCCGGCCCACTCCCTCCAGGTGACGATCGCCTTCGAGGGCCGCTACCGGAAGACGGCGATCTGGATCACCCGGGTGACGATGCTGGCGTTCCTCTTCACGTTCGGCCTGATGACCTGGGCGATCTGGCGCCGGCGGGCCGCCGAGGCGGCGGGAGGTGCGGCATGACGGTCGGCGCGGTGATCTTCATGGGCCTCACCTGGGCGGGCGTGCTCGGCCTGACCGGCTTCTGCTTCTGGAAGGTCCTGGTCCCGGAGAAGAAGGGCCGTCGGCGCGGCGGCGGACGGAAGGGGTGAGCGACCGGCCCGCGGACCGTCTCCGGGAGCGGCTCGAGGGCGAGGACCTCCCGTCCCTCGGCGAGTTTCTCGACGACCTGGCCGCGGCCGCCGGGGAGCCGGGTCTCGCGGAGGCGGGCCGGGCCCTCGCCGAGCACGAGCGCCGGGAGGCCCTCGTCCGGGCCGAGGCGGCCTGGTTCCGGCGGATGGGCTGGCGGGTGATGCGCCCGATGCTGGCGGTCGGCATCCTCGCCGCCGCCTTCTTCGCCTTCGGGCAGGAAAGCATCGATCCGGCCACCGGGTTCGGGATCTTTCTCCTCGGCGCCGGGGCGTTCTATGTCGTCCTGCAGGTCTACCTGCACCTGTGGGCCCGCGGCGACCGCCGCGCCCTCGAGCGGGCCCGCGCCGATCTCCGCGCCCGCCTCCGTGCCCTCGCCCGCGACGGGGA
>JAMOQA010000213.1 GCA_027064265.1 Acidobacteriota bacterium | reverse complement strand
CTGGCGGGTCCTGCTGGCGGCGCCCCCGGGCGAGCCGGGGGCGCGGGCGATCACCGTGATCCCGCCGGAGGCTACTCGAGGCGGTAGTTCGGCGCCTCCCGGGTGATGATCACGTCGTGGGCGTGGGACTCGCGCAGGCCCGCGCCGGTGATCCGCACGAACCGGGCGTTGCGCCGCAGCTCCTCGAGGTCGTGGGCGCCACAGTAGCCCATGCCGGACCGCAGCCCGCCGACCAGCTGGAAGACCAGGTCCCGCAGCCGGCCCTTGTAGGGGACGCGCCCCTCGATTCCCTCGGGCACCAGCTTGCTCGCGTCCTGCTGGTCGTCCTGGAAGTACCGGTCCCGGGACCCGGAGGCCATCGCCCCGAGGGAACCCATCCCCCGGTACTCCTTGAAGGTCCGCCCCTGGTAGAGGACGGTCTCCCCGGGCGACTCCTCGGTGCCCGCGAAGAGGGACCCGATCATCACCGAGTCGGCCCCGGCCGCGAGCGCCTTGGTGATGTCGCCGGAGAACTTGATCCCCCCGTCGGCGATCACCGGGATGCCCCGGGGGCGGCAGGCCCGCACCGCGGAGACGACGGCGGTGAGCTGGGGCACGCCGACCCCGGAGACGACCCGGGTCGTGCAGATCGAGCCGGGCCCGACGCCGACCTTGACCGCGTCGACTCCCCGCTCGACCAGGGCCCGGGCCCCCTCCTCGGTCCCGACGTTCCCCGCGATGATGTCCACGTCCGGCCAGCGCTCCCGGATCCGGTCGACCATGTCGAGGACCCGGCGGGAGTGGCCGTGGGCGGTGTCGACGGCGATCACGTCGACCCCCGCGTCGACGAGCGCCGCCACCCGGTCCATCGTGTCCGGCCCGGTGCCGACCGCGGCCCCGACCCGCAGGCGGCCGTGCTCGTCCTTGGCCGCGTGGGGGTACTCCATCCGCTTCTGGATGTCCTTGAAGGTGATCAGGCCCTTGAGCCGGTAGTCGTCGTCGACGACCAGCAGCTTCTCGATCCGGTGCCGGTGCAGGAGCTCCTGGGCCCGCTCGAAGTCGGTCCCCTCCGGGACGGTGACCAGGTTCTCCGACGTCATGAAGTCCCGGATCGGGGCGTCGGGCCGGTCGCAGAAGCGCAGGTCCCGGTTGGTCAGGATCCCGACGAGGCGCCCGTCGTCGTCGACCACCGGGACGCCGGAGATCCGGTAGCGGGCCATCACCTCGAGGGCGTCCCGCACGGTCCGGTCGGCGGTCATCGTGATCGGGTCGACGATCATCCCCGACTCCGACCGCTTGACCTTGTCGACCTCCTCCGCCTGCCGGTCGATCGACAGGTTCCGGTGGATGATGCCGATCCCTCCCTGCTGGGCGATCGCGATCGCGAGCCTCGCCTCGGTCACCGTGTCCATCGCGGCGGAGACCAGGGGGATCTCCAGCCGGATGTTCCGGGTGAGCCGGGTGGAGGTGTCGACCTCGCTCGGCATCACCTCCGAGTAGGCCGGCAGCAGGAGGACGTCGTCGAACGTCAGTCCAAGGGGAACCTTCTCGTCGAGCATGTGGGAGACCCTCGCCTCCCGCGGGGTGTCGTCGGAAACGGTCGGCGCGCGCCGTCCCGCGGGTTGCCGGGGATCATAGCCCGAACGGCGCGGCGGGGGTAGCGAGGTTCAGCAGCCGGTCGGCCCCGGGCCGCTCTCCTCCCGGTAGATCGAGGCCCCGCAGGCGTTGCAGCGCCAGGCCGGGACCTCGCCCCTGGCGCAGATCCCGCCGAGGACGAGGGACCCCTCCCGCAGGCGCTTCCCGAGGTCGGGGATGCCGGCGGGGTTCCCCCAGGCGATCTCCGCGATCCGCTCCGACCCGCAGGCGGGGCAGCGCGCGGGCCGCTCCGCGCTCCGGTGCTTCGTCTCTCCGCCCATGGGCGGGAGTCTACCGCGGGATCAGAGGGGGTTCCCGCACTGGGGGCAGAACTTCGCCCCCGGGGGCGGCACGGCGCCGCACTTCGCGCACTTCGTCGCCGCGAGGGGCCTGCCGCACCGGGGGCAGAACCGGCTGTCCGGCGGCACCCGCGCCCCGCACGAGGCGCAGTAGAGGCCGGTCTCGGTCGCCGGCCCGCCGCTGCCGCCGGCACCGCCCCCCGGGGCCGTGGCCGTCCCGGCCGCGCCCCCGCCGCCGAGCGCCTCGCGCATCATCCCGGGGATCGCCATGCCGAGGCCGGCCCCCACCCCGAGACCCATCCCCTCGGTCGCCGCGCCCCCGCCCCCGGCGCCGCCCTTCGCCGCGTCTCCCATCGCCCGGGCCGCCTTGAACCCGACGTAGGAGCCGCGCATCCCGGCGGCCGCCATCCCGGCCCGCTCGTCGATCACCCGGGCAACCTCCTCGGGCGGCGTGATCGCCCCGATCACCAGGTTGTCGACCGCGAGGCCGAGGCCCGCGAAGTCCTCCTCGACCCGGCCGCGAAGCATCAGGGCCAGCTCGTCGTACTGGCTCGGCATGTCGAGGAGCGGGATCTTCGCTTCGCCGAGGACGTCGTTGAGGCGGGCGACGATGATCCCGCGCAGGTATTCCTGGATGTCCTCGGTGGTGTAGCGCCCCATCGTGCCGACCAGGGTGTTGACCATCTTGCGCGGGTCGGCGACACGGATCGCGTACTTCCCGTGGGCCCGCAGGCGGACCATGTCGAACTCCGGGTCGCGGAAGACGACCGGGTCCTTCGTGCCCCAGCGGAGGTCGGGGAAGGTCTTCCGGGCGACGAAGTAGACGTCGGCCCGGAACGGGCTCTTCCCGCCGAACGGGATCTTCAGCGCCTCGACGAGGAGCGGGATGTTCTTCGTCTCGAGGGTGTACCGGCCCGGCCCGAACGTGTCGAGCGCCTTCCCGTCCCGGAAGAACACTGCCCACTGGTTCTCGGTGACGGTCAGCTGGGCGCCCCACTTGATCTCGCCCCCCGGCTCGAACCGGTGGACGATCTCCGTCCCGTCGTC
>JAMOQA010000212.1 GCA_027064265.1 Acidobacteriota bacterium | reverse complement strand
GGGGACGATCCGGGGCGGGTTCGGGGACGCGGTCCACGAGGCGTCCCTCGAGGAGGACCTCGGGCTCTCGCCGCGGCTCGTCCAGCTGGCCCTGCCCGACCGGTTCGTCACCCACGGGAGCCGGGCCGAGTTGCTCGCCGAGGTGGGGATGACAGCCGAGGGGGTCGCGACCCAGATTCGAGGCAGGATGGGGCGCTGAGCGCCCCCGTGCGGTCCGGGGGAGGGGGGTCCCGGAAGGGACCTCCGCGGACCGCGGGGAGGATCGATGGCAGCGACCGGAACGACGATCGAGGTGACCGGGCGTGTGGCGGAGCGGGTCCGTGCGGACGGATGGCTGGTGCTCCTTCCCCGCGAGGGACGGGTCCCGCGGGACCTCCCGGGAGACTTCCCGGCCCTCCTCGCCGACGAGGCGAAGCGGAGGGGATTCCGCGGCGACGCGGGGAAGACCCTCTCCCTCCCGGTCGGCCGCGGCCGGGAGCGGAAGGCACTGGTGCTCGCCGGGGTGGGGCCGGCGGAGAAGATCGACGGCGAGGCACTCCGCCTGGCCGCCGCGGCCGGCGCCCGGGTCGCCCGGGGCCTGGCCGTACGGCACCTGGCCGTCGTGCCGGCCTTCGACGTGGACGACCCGGCGGGGGTCTCCCGGGCGGTCGCCGAGGGGGTCCTGCTCGCCGGTTACTCGTTCGATCGCTACCGGGGCGGCCGGAAGGAGAAGAAGGCCGGGCCGTCCCGCGTCACGATCCTCCTCGGGGAGGGAGCGCCCGCCGCGCGGCGGGCCTCGGCGGTCGCGCGCGCGGTCGCCCGGGCGATTTCCTTCGCCCGTGACCTGGTGAACACCCCGGCGGGAGACCTGCCCCCGGCGGAGATGGCCCGGGTGGCGACCCGGGCGGCCCGGGAGTACGGCCTGCGGGCGCGGGTGCTGGGCCCGCGGGAGATCTCCCGGGAGCGGATGGGCGGCCTGCTCGGGGTCGGCCGGGGCAGCACCCATCCGCCGCGCTTCGTCCACCTCGCCTGGAAGCCCCGGGGCCGCCGGCCGCGGGCCCGGCTCGCCTGGGTCGGCAAGGGGATCACCTTCGACTCGGGCGGGTACGACATCAAGGGGGCGGCCCACATGGTGGACATGAAGTCCGACATGGCGGGGGCCGCTGCCGTCCTGGCCGCGATGACCGCCGTCGCCGAGCTGGGCCTGCCGGTCGAGGTCCACGGCGTGCTTCCGCTGGCGGAGAACATGATCTCCGGCGACGCCCTCCGGCCCGGTGACGTTCTGAAGATGCGCAGCGGCAAGACGGTGGAGGTGGACAACACCGACGCCGAGGGGCGCCTGGTCCTGGCCGACGCCCTCGACTGGGCCCGTACCCGTATCCGTCCGCGGATGATGGTCGACCTGGCGACGTTGACCGGCGCCTGCGTCGTCGCGCTCGGCGAGGAGGCCGCGGGCGTGATGGCGAACGACGACCAGGTCCGCGACCGGGTGCTCGAGGCCGGCCGCGCGGCAGGCGAGCGGCTCTGGCCGCTGCCGCTCTGGGACGAGTACCTGGACCGCCTGCGGAGCCCGGTGGCCGACCTGCGGAACACGGGGGCGAGCCGGTGGGGAGGCACCCTCACCGCGGGGCTGTTCCTCCGGGAGTTCGTCGGCGACGTGCCGTGGGCCCACGTGGACATCGCGGGTCCCGCCTGGCGTTCCCGGCAGCATCCCTACTGGGGCCGGGGCGGCACCGGGTTCGGCGTCGGCACCCTGGTCGAGCTCGCCCGGTCCTTCTAGCCCGGATGCCGGCCGCGCTCCGCGCGGCAAGGGTCCAGCACGCTGGACCCCTACGCGTTGCGCGTAACGGCGGAAACGGACGTAGGGGCGCAGCGCGCTGCGCCCGTGTCGCCCGGAGGGCGACCATCATGGCGGTGCTTCGCACCGCACGGGTCGAGCACGCTCGACCCCTACGGATTCACGTTGAGCGAATCGGGGGTAGGGGCGCAGCGTGCTGCGCCCGGTGCGGCCCGGGGGCGCGGGTCAGGCGCGCGGACGCGGGCGGCGCCGGCGGCGCGGCGGTTTCTTCTTCTCGGGATTCGGGGGACCGTCGGGGAAGGCTTCCCGGTAGCGCTGCCGCCACTTCTCGACCTCGGGCAGCAGGTCCCCGGTCGCCCGGCACATCAGCTCGAACAGCTCGAGGAGCTCCGGGAAGTACGAGCGCCGGACGAGGGCCCCGGACGAGCGCTTCTTTCCCTTCTTGCGCCGGCCGGGAACCAGCTTCTCCACGTTGACGACCAGCTGGCGGATCTTCTCCCGGTCCTTGCGGGAGATCGCGATCCGCTGGGCGATCGGGTCGAGCACCCGGTCGATGGCGGCGGTCTCCGCGAGGCCTTCCTTCCGGCCCTCGGCCAGGGCGGCGCGCAGCACGGGAGAGAGCAGCATGGAGAGGGCCTGGGCGGAGGTCAGTTCCCTGCCCGACTGGGTCCAGGCGTCGGCGGCCCGCAGCACGACCCGCATCGCCTCGACCTCCTGCTCGCGGCCCCGTTCGCGGGCCCGGTCGAGCCAGTCGGCCAGCTCGGGAAGGATCGTCGCCAGGACCGAACTCTCGAGCATCAGGTCGAAGGCGGGGGCGATCGCCCCGCCCCGGAACATCCGCAGCAGGTCCTCGAGGATCCGCGGGGGCGCCGCCTCGAGGATCTCGGCCCGCCAGGTGCGGATGCCGTGCCAGGTCGCCGGGTCGATCTCGCACCCGAGGCGGGCGGCGAGCCGGATCGCCCGGAGCATGCGGATCGGGTCCTCCCGGAGACGGACGTTCGGGTCGCCGATCATGCGCACGACCTTCTTCCGGGCATCGGCGACGCCGCCGACGTAGTCGAGGATCGCCTCCCGGGCGGGGTCGTAGAAGAGGGCGTTGATCGTGAAGTCCCGGCGCCGGGCGTCTTCCTCGGCCGTTCCGAAGACGTTGTCGTCCCGGATGATCAGCTCGCCGTTGCCGGCGTCCGGGGGAGCGGGCG
>JAMOQA010000211.1 GCA_027064265.1 Acidobacteriota bacterium | reverse complement strand
CCAGGATGACGAACCCCCGCTCGGCGAGCCAGGCGGCGACCCGTTCCTCGACGGCGCGGCCCCTCCCGGCCCTGTCGTCCCGGGCCGGCGTCACCGCCGCTTGAGCCGGGCCCCCCGGGGGGTGTCCTCGACGACCCAGCCCCGGGCCAGGATCTCGTCCCGCAGCCGGTCCGCCTCCGCCCAGTTCCGCTCCTTCCGGGCGCGGGTCCGGGCCTCGAGCAGCGCGAGCACCTCGGGCGGGGCTTCCTCGCGGCGCTCCTCGAAGGGGAAGAGGGCTCCCACCACCCGGTCGGCCTCCCGCAGGAAGCCCAGCACGGCGTCCGCGTCCTCCCGGGCGACCTCGCCCCGGTCCAGCCCGGCGTTGACCTCCCGGACCAGCTTGAAGATCTCCCCCATCGCCCCGGAGATGTTGAGGTCGTCGTCCAGGGCCTCGCCGAACGCCTCGCGGGCGGCGTCGACCCGCTGCTGCCAGCGGGCCTCCCCGGCCGATTCCGTCGCCTCCCGCTCGAGCCGCTCCACCAGGTCGTCGATACGCGAGAGCTCCGCGCGGGCCTGCTCGAGCGCCTCGAAGGAGAAGTTCAGGGGACGGCGGTAGTGGGTGCCGAGGAGGACGTAACGGATGTAGCGGGGGTCGTGGCCGCGCTCCAGCAGGTCGCGGAGGGTGTAGAAGTTGCCGAGGGACTTCGACATCTTCTCCCCGTCGACCACCAGGTGGGCGCAGTGGAGCCAGTAGCGGACGAACTGCTTCCCCGTCGCCCCCTCGGACTGGGCGATCTCGTTCTCGTGGTGCGGGAACTTGTTGTCCACGCCACCGGTGTGGATGTCGAAGGTCTCCCCGAGGTACTTCATCGACATCGCCGAGCACTCGATGTGCCAGCCCGGCCGCCCCGGCCCCCAGGGAGAGTCCCAGCTCGGCTCGCCTTCCTTGTGGGCCTTCCAGAGGACGAAGTCGGCCGGGTCGTCCTTCGTGTACTCGTCCGCATCGACCCGCGCGCCGACGATGAGCTTCTCGCGATCGAGGCCGGCCAGCTTGCCGTACGCGGGGAAACTGGCGATCCGGAAGTAGACCGATCCACCGGAGACGTACGTGTGCCCCCGCTCCTCGAGCCGGCGGATCAGCTCGATCATCTCGGCGATGTGCTCGGTGGCCCGCGGGTAGTGGTGGGCCGGCTCGAGGTGCAGGGTGCGCACGTCCTCGAAGAACGCCTCCGTGTAGCGGGCGGTGTATTCCCGGATGTCGACCCCGGCCTCGTTGGCCTTGCGGATGATCTTGTCCTCCACGTCGGTGATGTTCATCACGTGGAGGACCTCGTATCCCCGCCACTCCAGGTGCCGCCGCAGCAGGTCCTCCCAGGTATAGGCCCGGAAGTTCCCGATGTGGGCGAAGTCGTGCACCGTGGGCCCGCAGGTGTAGAGCCCGACCCTGCCCGCGACGAGCGGGTGGAACTCGTCCACCCGCTTCGTCAGCGAATTGTAGTAGCGGATCATCGTCCCGCCGTCAGAACTTCAGCTTGAAGGCGAGCTGGAACTGGCGCCCCCACCGCCGCCCGGCGACGAGGCGCTCGTAGTACTTCTCCTGTCCACCCTCGTAGTACCTGGTCAGCTGGACGCGGTCGATGAACAGGGTGTCGTCGTTCAGCAGGTTGAAGACGTCGACCTGGATCGTCGCCAGCATGTCCCTGATGTGGAACTCCTTCTGGAAGTTCACGTTCAGCGTCCAGAAGGAGGCGTTCCGGTTGTCGTTCCGCTGGTGGGAAGGATAGACGGTACGCGGCGTGAAGTAGGACAGCGCGATGCCGGTGCCCGGTCCCCCGCCCATGAAATACGGGTAGTCGAGCACGTTCCGCTGCTCCACCTTCGAGTACGGCAGCCCGGACTCGTAGCGGAACGAACCACCGATGCGGAACCCGCCCCACTTCGGGATGAACACGCGGCCGTTGATCCGCACGATGTGCCGCTGGTCGAACGAGAGGGGTCCCTGCTCGTCGTCCGCGTTGGTCGGGTCGTCGCCGAGCCCCTGGTTGTAGTCCTCGGCCTGGCCCCAGGCCTTCGCCCAGGTGTAGGAGGCCTGCAGCTCCCAGTTCTGGTAGAAGCGCCGGGTGACCTCCAGGATCCAGGCCTGGTAGGTCGAGTGGTTGAAGTTCCCGATGAGGTACACGTTGTTGAACATCGGGGAGACCGGCCGCAGGTCGGCAACTCCGTCGGGCCAGGGGACGGGAACGAGCCTGGTGAAGGGGCCGACCCTCTTCTTCTTCAGCGTAGTGATCCCGGTGCAGTCGGCGTACGGCCCGATCTTCCTGCACCCGACGCCGTTCTCTCTCGCCCAGTAGGCGAGGTCTGCCGGCGTCAGTTCGTCCCAGTAGACCGGCCGGTGGTTGACGTCAGTGTCCTGGAGCTGGTCCCGGTACTGCCGGTGAATGTACCGAACCTTGAAGGAGGTTTCCGGGGCGATCTCCCGTTCGTACCCGATGGTCCACTCGTCGTTGAACTGGGACCGCAGGTTCCGCGCCACCTCGGTGATGGAGAAGGAGGAGCTGTACTGGGTGTCCAGGAAAACGGTGTCCGGAGCGAGCTGCCGGCGGTAGGCCCGGCTGATGTGCCGGTCCGGGCCCGTCTCCGCGACCAGCGGCGCGAGGAACGTCTCGCCGTAGAATCGTCCCCAGCTGCCCCAGACCTTGCTCTTCCCGTCGGCCCCCGGGTCCCACGAGATGCTCAGGCGCGGCGCCAGGTTGTTGTTGACGATCGAGAACTGCTCGGGCGTCCGGAACTGGAGAGGACCGAAGCGGGAGGTGTCCTTCAGCATGGAGCAGATCCGGTAGTTCAGGGCGAAGCTGCAGCTGCCGTTGATCCCCGGGGCATACGGATCGTCCATCGGGTGCGCCGTGTAGCGCCAGTAGTTCTCGATGGTGCAGCGGCGGACGAGCGCGGGGGGAATGTCGCCGTCCGGGTCGAAACCATGCCGGCGGTAGCAGGCCTCGAT
>JAMOQA010000210.1 GCA_027064265.1 Acidobacteriota bacterium | reverse complement strand
CCCCGAGGAACTCCCGGAGGGCCGCGGTCAGCTCGTCCCGGTGGAAGCGGGAGTTCAGGGCGAGGCCGTCGGCCGCCAGGATCGAGACCAGGTGGGTGGCGGCGAACCCCCGGTCGACCGGCTGGTTCCCCGGGCGCGGGTAGGTCAGCTGGTTCTCGTGGAAGTAGAGCAGGTGGGGGACGGCGCCGTTCGCGCCCGCCGCCTGGCGCAGGTGGGCGAGGTCGAGGAGCCCGGAGACGACGACCACGTCCGGCCGCGGGGTCACCCGGGCGAGCCGCTCCCCGAGCAGCCGCCCGGCGAGGCGCAGGCGCCACTTCCAGCCCTCCCCCGGCAGGGAGAGCAGGGTCCAGTCGTGGCGGCTCCGGGCGAGCCAGCCCCGGGCGAACGCCGCGTGGGAGCCGGCCAGGTACGGCTCGACGAAGACCGCCCGGACCCTCGCCGGCACCGGCCCCTCCCCCTTCCCCGCTACGGGGCGACGACCAGCAGGAAGCCGTCCGGCGCGAGGTAGCGTTTCGCTGCCCGCGTCACGTCCGCCGGGGTCACCCGGGCACGCGCCGCGTCGTCGACGAGGAGCGGCGAGGCGTCTCCCTCGAGGAGCGCCCGGCCGACCCGGTAGGCCCGGGCCGCCGCGTCCAGGGTCCGCAGCATCGTCGAGCGCCGGTTGCGGGCCCGGATCCGCGCGAGGTCGTCGGCGGTGGGCGGGTCCGTCGCGAGGCCGGCGAGGAGTTCCCGGACCAGTCCCTCGACCTTCTCCCGGTTCGCCGGCCGGGTGCCCACCCTCGCGCCGACCAGCCACGACCCGTCGGGCAGCGCGGAGGCGCCGGCCCCGAGGCCGTAGGCGAGGCCCCGCTTCTCGCGGATCTCGGCGACCATCCGGTCGGAGAGCACGTCGAGGGCGACGTCCAGGGCGGCCCGGTCCGCCGGGGCCACCGGGACGCGACGCCCGAACAGCACGGTGACCTGGCGGGCGTCCTCCGGGACCTCCGGCGCCTCGAGGGACCCGGGACGCGGCTCCGGGTACGGGCCCCGGGCCGGGGTCGCCCGCCCCCCGGCGAACAGGTCGAGGACCATCGCCCGGACCGTCTCGGCGGGGAGCGGCGAGGCGACCGTCAGGATCAGCCGCTCCGGGGCGAAGTAGCCGGAGGGCCACTCGCCCCAGAACGCCCGGACCTCGTCCGGGGTGGGCACCGGGTCGGCCGGGAGCCCGGAGGCCGGCCGGGCCAGCGGGTGGTCCTTGCCGAGGAGGGCCTCCCGCAGGAGGCGTCCCGCCCGGGCGCCGCCCCGGGCCGCGGACCGCCGGGCCATCGCGAGGCCGCGCACCGCCCGCTGCCAGGCGGCGTCGTCCCAGGCCGGCTGGCGCAGCGCCTCGGCGAGGAGCTCGAGGCCGGCGGGGAGGTTCGCCGCCGGGCCCTCGACCCGCACGTAGGAGAACCGGGGCACGTGGTACCGGTCGTCGAACGGGATGAACGGGTTGTCCGATGTCTTGACGTCGAGTCCCAGCCGCTCGATCCGCCGGGCGAGCCCCGGCGGCGGGGAGAGCAGGCTGCCGCTCGCCAGGAGCCGGTGGGCCAGGTCGGAGATCCCGGGGCGGTCGGCCGGCTCGCGCAGGGACCGGTCCGCCACCAGCAGGTGGATGCCGAAGACGTCGTTGCCCGGCTCCTCCAGGACTCCGAGGACGAGACCGTTCGGCAGCGTGGTCACCCGGGCCCCGAAGGGGCCGGCGGTCCAGGTGGCGCCGGGCGCGGTCGCGGCAGTCCCGGGGGCGACCAGCTCCGGGAGGGGCGCGGTGGCGGCCGCGACGCCGGGGCCCGCGAAGGCGGCCCGGGCCCGGGGCTCCGCGAGCACCGCCCTGGCGACGCGCCGGACGTCTTCCGGGTCCACCGGCCGCGGGGCAATCACGTCGGCCATCGGCCCGTGGCCCGCCGCGACCTCCTCCCCGTAGTAGACCGCGGAGTAGTGGAGGCGCTGCCCGACCAGGACCCGCTCGGCCCGCCGGGCCACGTCGAGGCGCAGGGCGTCGGCGTCCGAGGGGCCGCCCGCGGCGGCGCGCAGGGCGCCGAGCACCCGGGCCGCCAGGTCCTTGGGAGCGACTTCCTTCGCCGGGTGGACCCGGACCTCCAGGAGGTCGACCGGCGCCCGGGGAAGGCGCGAGACCGAGACGGAGGTCGCCCACCGGGGCACGAGCGCCCGGTGGAGCGGCCCGTCCTCCGCGCCGAGCCAGCGGGCGAGCACCTCGAGGGGCGCGTCACCGGGCACGTCGCGGGGCGGGACCAGCACGAGGGCCAGCTCGGCGTCCTCGCCGGAGTCGTCCGGCACGGTGACCAGGGTGCCCCAGCCGGGCCATTCCCCGGGCCAGGGACGGGCGGCGGGGCTCGGGTCCCCCTGCGGCAGCTCGGCGAACGGCCGGGCGACCTCCCGGAGGCCCTCCGGCGGCAGGTCGCCGACGACCATCAGGGCCATCCCGGCCGGCACGTAGTGGCGCTTCCAGTAGGCGATCACCTGCTCCCGGGTGGTGGCGCGGACGGTGGCCCGCGTCCCCAGGACCGGGTGCTCGAGGGGCGTCCCCCGCCAGAGGGCGCGGCGCAGGCGCTCCCCGTGCACACCCGAGGGACGGGCCATGTCCTTCGCCAGCTCCTCCAGGATGACCCCGCGCTCCTTCTCGTAGGTGCCCGGGGCGAAGTCCGAGCGGGTCAGCATCCCCGAGAGCAGCTCCGCCGCCGCCCCGGCCTCCTCCGGGGGCGCGAGGACGAAGAAGACCGTCGACTGCTCCCGGGTGAAGGCGTTGACGTAGGCGGCGTGCCGCTCGAAGGCCTCGGTCACCCAGCGCTCGTCGTGGCCGTCGAAGCCGTCGAAGAGCAGGTGCTCCAGGTAGTGGGAGAGCCCCGCCATCTCCGGCGGCTCGTCCTGGCTGCCGGCCCGCACGGCGACGGCGACGAAGACCGCCCCGGACCCCGGCCGCGGCGCGAGGAGCGCCCGCACCCCGGACGGC
>JAMOQA010000209.1 GCA_027064265.1 Acidobacteriota bacterium | reverse complement strand
AGAGGCCCCGGGCGGCGTCCCGGTCGGCGGCAGCGGGCTCCCGCCGGTTCACCGCCTCCCCTCGCCCGGCCGGAACCGCACGAGCCGCACCCCGCTGTAGTAGTGGTGCAGGATCTCCCGGTAGTCGGCCCCCCGGGCGGCCATCCCGTAGGCACCGACCTGGCACATCCCGACCCCGTGGCCCCATCCACGCCCGTCGAAGACGACGCGCCGCACGAGGCCGTCCGGGTCGTGCTGGACCAGCATCGAGAAGAGGGTCTCTCGCAGCCCCAGGGCCCGCCGCAGGCGGAACCCCTCGATCACCGCCCGGCCCGCGGTCCCGACGAGCTCGATCGCGGCGACCCGCCCGGAGATTCCCCGCCGGAGCACCCGGATGTTCAGCAGCCGGCCGACCGGCGCGATGCCGGCGAGGGACGACTCGATCTCCTCCCGGGTACGGCCGACGGTCCAGCGGTAGTGACGGCTGAACCGGTCGTCCGCCAGGGACCGCCGCCCCTCGAGGGCGAGGAACGCGAGGCCCGGTCCGTCTTGCCGGGGCACCCAGGCGACCCGGTCCCCCGGCCACAGGACCAGCCGCTCCACCGGGTGCCAGCGCCCGCCGGTCCGGGCCGCGAGGAACGGCGGTACCGGGCCCACCGGGAACGGGCGCGCCGCCCGCCGCTCCCGCAACACCAGCGGGCCCCCGGTTCCTCTCTCGACCGTGCCCCTGTGGACCGGGAGCGCGTCGAGGCGCCGGGCGGCACGGGCGAGGAGCGCCAGCACCTCGTCCCGGGCCGGCACGCCGCCGGGACGGAAGAGTCCGTCGGGGCCCGGCCGGAGCAGGCCACGGGCGACCAGGCCGGCCACGACCCGCCGGGAGTCCTCCGGCAGTTCCGCCAGCTGGGCCGGCGTGAGCAGGGCCCGCTCGTCTCCCGGGCCGAGGGCCGCGTCGAGGCCGCCCCCGGCGAACACCAGCCGCGCGTGGCGCCAGGTGGCGAGCCGCGTCGGGGTGCCCACGAACGGAGGCGGCGCGGGCAGCCCGGCACGCCGGGCCAGTGCGGCGAACCACCGGGTGATCTCCACGGCTTCCACCGCCCCGGCCCGGAACGCCGGCGACAGCACCCGCGCATCGACGACGTCGTGGGCGACGAGCAGCGCGAGATCCAGGACGCCGGCGGTGTCCCGCGTGGCCGGCACGGGATCGTTCTCCGGCACGGGACGGCCGGCGACCTCCCGCGCCCCGGCGAGCAGGGACTCCTCGCCCGGGATGCAGGGAACGCCCCGCAGCCAGGGAGCATCCATTTCCGGGAACACGACCTGGACGTCCTCGGTGTGTCCCCCGCAGGTCGAGGTGTAGAGGGCGTTGATCGGCCGGTCGCCGTACGCGAGGAACTCCCCCGCGGTCTCGCGCACCGCCCGGTCGGAGAGGGGATGCTCGCTCCCCATCCCACCGTAGACCTGGCAGCGCGGCGTGTCGCACAGGTCGTATCCCTCTTCCGCGTACTGGCCCCGGTTCCCGAGGGCGTACGTCCGCGCCGCCACCGCCTGGGCCTTGAGTGCCTCGAGCTCCGGCCAGGCCGCCGGGCCGAGCTCCTCCGGGACGACGCCTCGCAGGTAGTCCTCCAGGTCGAGTTCGTTCACCAGGACGACCTCGCCCGCCGCGGAGAGGAACGCCTCGAGGAGCCCCCGGTAGGGCCGCCCTCCGGCCACCAGGTACTGCCCCGGCGGGGCCACGAAGACGAGCCGCCGGGCACCGGGGTCGAAGGTACGCCAGCGGGAGCCGACGAGTCCCAGGCGAGCCCCGGCAAGCACCTCCCGCTCCTCGCGGGCGATCCAGGCGTCGGGCCAGCGCAGGCGCAGGGACCGGAGCAGGTCCCGCAGGCCTCCCGCGGCGGGGGCCCGGCCGACCCGTACCCGCCACACGCCGCGGGCCGCGTCCCAGCGGACGTCGGCGGGTTCGCCGGTCTCTCCCTCGAGCTCCTCGGCGAGGGCGCGCGCCGCTTCCTCGGAGCGGAACGAGCCGACCTGGACCCGGTGGACCTCCTCGCCGGCGGCCGGGTCGCCCCCGACGGCCACCACCCGGACCGGGCCGGGCGCGAGTCCCCGGGGGACGATCTCGCGCCCGGTCTCCCCGTCGAGGATCCGGGGCGCGCCCCCCCCGGTCGTGCCGATCTCCACCGGGCGGGGGACGCGGGTGAGGGCGACCCGGATCCGCGGGGGAGGTACGCGCACGCCCGGGTCGATCCGGTCGAAAACGCCCGGCGCCGGCGCGGGCAGCGAAACGAGCCCTCCGCCGGCCACCGCACCGGGAACCGCCGCGAGGAGGGCCAGGGCGAAGAGCAGCAACGCGGGCCGGGGATACCGCGAGGAAGCGAGCACCACGGGGGCGGCCGGGTCAGACGAAGCTGGCGATCGCTTCCTGCTCGGTCGGGTAGATCTCGAGCACCTTGACCAGCTGGGTCACGTGGAAGGCGTCGGAGATCCGCTGGTTCGCGCCGCAGACCTTGAGGTCGCCGCCGGCCTCGCGGACTCGCTTGAGGTTCGCGACCAGCTCCCCGAGGCCTGCGCTGTCCATGAAGCGGACACCCTCCAGGTTGAGCACGAAGTGCCGCTGGCCCGCCTCGAGCTCCTTCCGGATCGCCTCCTTGAGCGCCACGTCTCCCTCCCCGATCTTGATGTCGCCGTGGGGGCGAAGGATCGTCACGCGGCCCTGGTGCACGGTCTCCAGCTTCATCGTCGTCTCCTCGAATCTTCCGGTGGAACCGTCCGCCGGTTTCCTTCGCGGGCGACGCCCGCGCGGGACCCATTCTACAGGGACGGAACCACCCCGCGCCCGCACCCCTCCCCGGTCAGGGAAGCACCAGTCGCTCCAGGTCCGGTGGAACCTCCCCGCGGCGCTCGACCGTCACCAAGCGATGGCCGGTCTTCCTGGCGCCCCGGACCGACAGGCAGAAGTGCTCCGCCTCGAGGACGACGATCGTCCCCCGTGGCCGGAGCGCCCGGGCGAGCTCGTCGGCGATGGATGCCGTCAGCTGCTC
>JAMOQA010000208.1 GCA_027064265.1 Acidobacteriota bacterium | reverse complement strand
CCCGGGCGGCAGGACGTAGGTCAGCGGCCCGAGGAGCGGCCCCGGGACCGCCACGGCGAGGAACGCCGGCCCGGGGGGCTCCCCGCTCAGCGCTCCGCCTCCTCGAGGGCCCGCTCGATCACCTGGTCGTCGGCGAGGTTCGGCAGGGTGACCCGCATCCCGGGCTCGTCCGCCATCGCCCGCTCGATGGCGAAGCGGGCGCCGTCGTTCCGCGCCCAGGCCCGGCGGGCGACCCCGTTGGCGACGTCCCAGGAGAGCATCGCCCGGGCGCGACGCTCCGCGTCGGCGCTGCCGTCGAGGACCATGCCGAACCCGCCGTTGATCACCTCGCCCCAGCCGACGCCGCCGCCGTTGTGCAGGCTGACCCAGGTCGCCCCGCGGAAGGCGTCGCCGACGAAGTTGTGGACCGCCATGTCGGCGGTGAACCGGGAGCCGTCCCGGATGTTGGCGGTCTCCCGCCAGGGGCTGTCGGTGCCGCCGGTGTCGTGGTGGTCCCGGCCGAGGACGATCGGCGCGGAGACCTCGCCCCGGCGGATCGCGTCGTTGAAGGCGACGGCGATCGCCCGGCGCCCCTCCCGGTCGGCGTACAGGATCCGGGCCTGGGAGCCGACCACCAGGCGGTTCGGGCCGGCCTGCCGGATCCAGCGCAGGTTGTCGAGCATCTGCTGGCGGATCTCCGGGGGCGCGGTCTCCGCCTGCTTCTCGATCACGTCGCCGGCGATCCGGTCGGTGGTCTCGAGGTCCCGCGGGTCGCCCGAGGTGCAGACCCAGCGGAACGGGCCGAAGCCGTAGTCGAAGAAGAACGGCCCCATGATGTCCTCGACGTAGCTCGGGTACCGGTAGGAACCGTCCTCCTTGAAGATGTCCGCCCCGGCGCGGCCGGCCTGGAGCAGGAAGGCGTTGCCGTAGTCCCAGAAGAACATCCCCCGCTCGGCCATCGCGTTGATCGCGGCGACCTGCCGGCGCAGCGACTCGTGGACACGCTCCCGGAAGCCGTCGGGGTCGTCCTTCATCATGCGGCGGGCCTCCTCGAGGGTGAGCCCCACCGGGTAGTAGCCGCCGGCGTACGGGTTGTGGAGGGACGTCTGGTCCGACCCGAGCTCCACCGCCATCCCGGCGGAGACCAGGCGCTCCCACAGGTCGACGACGTTCCCGAGGTAGCCGATGGAGACCGCCTCCTTCGCCCTGCGGGCCTGCTCGACCCGGGCGAGCAGCTTGTCGAGATCGGTCTCGACCTCCTGGAGCCAGCCCTGCTCGTGGCGCTTCCGGAGCGCCGCCGGGTTGACTTCCGCGATCACGCCGACCGCCCCGGCGATCACC
Source organism: Acidobacteriota bacterium (assembly GCA_027064265.1). GTDB lineage: Bacteria > Acidobacteriota > Polarisedimenticolia > J045 > J045 > JAMOQA01. The sequence continues at coordinate 1,702 of JAMOQA010000208.1, read as the reverse complement.
GCCGCCTTGGCCTGGGCCCCGCTCATCCCGCCGAGGCCGGAGGTGACGAACACCTTCCCGGCGAGGCCCTCTTCGCCGGTCCGAAGGTACAGTCGGCCGGCGCCGAGGATCGTGATCGTCGTGCCGTGGACGATCCCCTGGGGCCCGATGTACATGAAGCTGCCGGCGGTCATCTGCCCGTAGGACGTGACGCCGAGGGCATTGAACCGGTCGAACTCCTCGAGGGAGGAGTAGTTCGGGACCATCATCCCGTTGGTGACGACGACCCGGGGCGCGTCCGGGTGGCTCGGGAAGAGGCCGAGGGGATGCCCGGAGTAGAGCACCAGGGTCTGCTCCTCGGTCATCTCCGCGAGGTACTTCATCGTCAGCAGGTACTGGGCCCAGTTCTGGAAGACCGAGCCGTTCCCGCCGTAGGTGACCAGCTCGTAGGGGAACTGGGCGACCGCCGGGTCGAGGTTGTTCTGGATCATCAGCATGATCGCGGCGGCCTGCCGCGTCTTCGCCGGGTAGTCCCCGACCGGCCGGGCGTACATCTCGTAGCGGGGCCGGAAGCGCCACATGTAGATATGCCCGGCGGTGGCGAGCTCGCGGGCGAACTCGGGCGCGAGGGTCTCGTGCCACTCCGGCGGGAAGTAGCGGAGCGCGTTCCGGAGGGCGAGGGCCTTCTCCTCCCGGGAGAGCCCCGGGTTCCGGGGCGGGGCCCGGTCGATGGACGGGTCCTCCGGGGGAGGCTCGGGGATCGAGCTGGGGATGCCCTGGCGGATCGCTTCCTGGAACGCCTCGAGGTCGCGGCTCATCGTCGGTCTCCTCCCGGGCGGCGGGTGGGGGGCCCGGGTCTCCACGGGTGCCGGACCGGATTGTACCCGCCGCCGGGCAAGGGAGGTGGCCGGCGGCCGGCGCGCTTCCCGGGGGCGAGACCGCCCCGGCTTGCGCGCCGGGCCGGCCCATGCCATGGAAGGGGCCGCGGAGGGTTCGCGATGCCGATCTACGAGTTCTACTGCCCGGACTGCCACGTGGTGTTCAGCTTCCTCTCCCGCCGGGTGAACACGAGGAAGCGCCCCGCCTGCCCCCGGTGCGGGCGGCCGAAACTCGAGCGGCGCCCCTCGACCTTCGCGGTCTCGAAGGGGCTCACCGAGGACGACGACCTGCCGTTCGGCGACATGGACGAGGACCGGGTCGAGAAGGCCCTCGAGTCCCTCGCCGGCGAGCTCGACGGGATCGACGAGAACGACCCCCGCCAGGCGGCCCACGCGATGCGGCGCCTGTTCGAGGCGACCGGCATGCCGATCGGCGCCGGCATGGAGGAGGCCCTCCGGCGCATGGAGGCGGGGGAGGATCCCGACAAGGTCGAGGAGGAGCTCGGCGACGTCCTCGAGGACGAGGGGGAGCTGTTCGGCGGGGGCAGGCCGAAGCTGAAGGCGCTGCGCAACCGGGTGCTCCCGCCCCGGGTCGACCCGAAGCTCTACGAGCTCTGACGCGCCACGCGAGCGAGAACGGTGCGTTAGCGGATGCGGGCGCCCTGCCGGGCGCCCCTACACGTTGCGCGTCTCCGCGATTCCCGTAGGGGCGGCCGGAAGGCCGCCCGCCGGTGCCGGACGCGCTCGTACGGAAGAAGGGCCCGGGGGCGGCGGGACCCCCGGGCCCGGTCGTGTGCGGGCGTCGTGCCCGGCGGGTCAGTCGGCCTCTACCAGTCCGTCGGCCC
>JAMOQA010000207.1 GCA_027064265.1 Acidobacteriota bacterium | reverse complement strand
GGGTTCGTCTGGACGCCGCTCTGCGTCCTGCTCGCCCTCGAGGGGCGCTGGGGAGCGGCGATCTTCCTCGCCCTGTGGGGAACGGCGACGGTCACCCTGATCGACAACGTCCTGCGTCCGCTGTTCATCTCGGGTTCCTCGCGGATCCCGTTCATCGTCGTGTTCTTCGGAGTGCTCGGGGGCCTGGCGGTGGGCGGCCTCCTGGGCCTCGTCCTCGGGCCGGTCTTCCTCGCCGTGCTCCTCGCCCTGTGGCGGGAGGCCCAGGAGAGCTTCGCCCGGGAGGAGGCGGCGGGGACGCCTCCCTCCGTCGCCTGAACGGGGTTCCGCCGGCCGGTCAGAGGAACGCGCGCATCAGGACGAGCAGGCCGGCGGACAGCACGAACGAGACGGGCAGGGTGATCACCCAGGCGCCGAAGATGTACCGCACCACCCGCATGTCCAGGGCGGCGATCCCCCGGGCGAGGCCGACCCCGATCACCGAGCCGACCAGGGTGTGGGTCGTCGAGATCGGCAGCCCGAGCTTCGAGCAGACGAGCACCGTGGTCGCCGCGGCGAACTCGGCCGAGAAACCCCGGGAGGGCGTCAGCTCGGTGATCTTCTTGCCGATCGTCTCCATTACCCGGTAGCCCCAGGTGGCGAGGCCGACGACGATGCCGCCGCCTCCCATCACCAGGATCCAGGTGGGCACCGGTACCTTCCCCGCCATCTCGCCGGACGACCAGGCCGACCAGATCCCCGCCACCGGCCCGATGGCGTTCGCCACGTCGTTGGCACCGTGCGCGAAGGCGACGTAGCAGGCGGTGACCACCTGGAGCCAGCGGAACTGGCGCTCGACGTACCCGAAGGGGCTGCTGCGCCGGTTGTACCCGGAGCGGCGGGTCCAGTAACGGGCCGCCGTCGCCAGGGCGGCGACCACGGCCAGCACGGACGCCCACGCGAGGGCCCGGCCGAACGGCATGTCGAGGTGGAGGTTCTTGAGGCCCTTGTAGAGCATCGAGAGGAAGAGGATCTCGACGACCAGGGCGACGAGAAGAGGCGACCAGCGGCGGACCATCACCCGCGGTGTGCGGCTCGCGAGAATGCCCCGGGAGATGGCCCGGAAGAGGAAGAAGGCGATCGTCGCGCCGATCACCGGGGAGAGGACCCAGGAGACGGCGATGAAGCCGAGCTTCGGCCAGTTGACACCGGCGAACCCGGCCGCCGCGATCCCGGCGCCGGCCACGGCGCCGACGATCGAGTGGGTCGTCGAGACCGGCCAACCCTTCCAGGTGGCGAGCTGGAGCCAGATGCCCGCCGCCAGCAGGGAGCAGACCATCACCGCCATGAACAGGACGACGTCCTGGCCGGGGATCTTCTCGACGTGGACGATGCCCTTCTTGACGGTCTCGGTCACGTGGGTGCCGACCAGCACGGCCCCGAGGAACTCGAACACGGCGGCGGCGAGGATCGCCTGCCGCAGCCCGAGGGCCCCGGAGCCGACCGAGGTTCCCATCGCGTTGGCGACGTCGTTGGCCCCGATGTTCCAGGCCATGTAGAAGCCGAACAGCAGCCCCACGGTGACGAAGATCGTCGTGGCCACGGCGGGTTCCTCAGCGGGAGAGCATCAGGCGTACCTGGTCCCCGATCGATTCGGCGGCGTTGGCGATCTGCCCGACCAGTTCGAGGATCTTCTGCCAGAGCATCAGCCGGACCGCGCCGAGTTCCTCCTCGCGGCGGTAGAGTTCCTTGGCGAGGGTGTAGATCGCCTTGTCGACCTCGTGTTCCTCGAGACCGACCTGGTGGATCAGCTCGAGGACGCTCTCGGCCTCCGGGCCGCCGAAGGACGCCTCGAGCAGCTCGTCGAGCTGGCTGATGATCCGGCGGGCGGTGTGGCTCGCCTGGCGGGTGCGCCCGAGGACCTCGCGGACGTTCTCCCGGAGGTCCGACGAGAGGGAGAGATCCTCGCGGAGCGTGGCGACGATGACGATGTCCTCGCACAGGTCCGCGAGCCGGTCCTGCTGGTGGAGCAGGGAGAGCAGGTCCCGGCGGTCGACCGGGAGGAAGTAGGACTTGGGCAGGTGATCCCGGATCTCGTTCTTGATCCGGTCGGCCTCGTGCTCGAGCTTGAGGATCTCCTTGCGGATCTCCCGGGTTCGCGCGGGGTCTCCCTCGAGGAACGCCTCGAAGAACGGCTCCAGCCGTTCCAGGGTCTCCTCGACCTTCTCCATGTGCCGCTGGAGGGCCGTGAACGGGCTCCGGCCGAAGAGGGGCAGGATCGAACGCATCATGGCTGAACCCTCCACTCCCCGGCCCGGCGCTCCGGGCGGGGGCGGGAAGCATACCGCAACCGGCCCCGGGGGCCAGCCGCGAGGGCTCCCCGCCCGGGCTTGCCCCGCCGGAACGGGTTCGCTAGAATCCCCGCTCGAGCCTCGGAAGGGGCGGGAATAGCTCAGCTGGTAGAGCACGACCTTGCCAAGGTCGGGGTCGCGGGTTCGAGTCCCGTTTCCCGCTCCAGTCCTTTCCTCTCCGGGGAGCCCCCGTGCCGGACCCTTCCACGGTTCCCCTCGCATCCCGCCGGATCCTCGTCACCGGTGCCACCGGGGGGCTCGGCCGCGCCGCGTGCCGGCTGCTCGCCGCCCGGGGGGCACGGCTCGCCCTCGTCGCCCGCCGGGAAGCCCCCCTGGCCGAGCTGGCGGCGGACCTGGCCGGTGCCGGCGGGGATGCGTTCGCCATCACCGCGGACCTGGCCGAGCCGGGAGCGGCCGAACGGGTCGCCGAGAGGGTCGGGAAACGGTGGGGAGGGCTCGACGGCGTCGCCCATCTGGCGGGCATCGTCACCCTCGGCCGGAGCGACGAACTGGACCCCGCCGAGTGGGACCGGGTGATCGCCGCCGACCTGACCGCGCCATGGCTCCTGTTCCGGGCGACCCTGCCCCTCCTCCGGGCGGGGGACCGGCCCTCGGTGGTGCTGGTCGCCAGCACCCTGGGGCTCGCCGGGATCCGCGGCGGGGCCGCCTACTGCGCAGCCAAGGGGGGGCTCGTCAACCT
>JAMOQA010000206.1 GCA_027064265.1 Acidobacteriota bacterium | reverse complement strand
GCCGCAGCACGCTGCACGGGCGCAGCACGCTGCGCCCCTGCGGGAATCCGCGAGACGCTCGACGCGTAGGGGTCCAGCGTGCTGGACCCGGGCGGTGCGAAGCACCGCCAATGGGTGCCGCTGCGCGGCACACGGCCGCAGCAAGCTGCACGGGCGCAGCACGCTGCGCCCCTGCGGGAATCCGCGAGACGCGCAACGCGTAGGGGTCCAGCGTGCTGGACCCGGGCGGTGCGAAGCACCGCCAATGGGTGCCGCTTCGCGGCACACGGGCCCAGCACGCAGCGGCCCCGCGGTCAGCGGATCCAGACGGTCTTGATGTTGACGAACTCCCGGATCCCCTCCCGGCCGAGCTCCCGGCCGTAGCCGGACATCTTGATGCCGCCGAACGGGAGGCGCGGGTCGGACTTCACCATCCCGTTGACGAAGGCCGCCCCCGCCTCGATCCCGAGGGCGAACCGCTCGCCCCGCTCCGGGTCGCCGGAGAAGACCGCGCCGCCGAGGCCGTACCGGGTGTCGTTGGCGAGGCGCAGGGCGTCCTCCTCGTCCTTCGCCCGGAGGACCACCGCCACCGGCCCGAACAGCTCCTCCTCGTACGCCCGCATCCCCGGCTCCACCCGGTCGAGGATCGTCGCCGCGTAGTACGCCCCCGGTCCCGGGAGCGGCTCGCCGCCGGTGACGACCACCGCCCCCTCCACGACCGAGTCCTGCACCTGCTGGTGCAGCTCGTCCCGCAGGTCGGCCCTGGCGAGGGGCGCGAGGGTGGTCGCCTCGTCCAGCGGATCGCCCGGCTTCAGCTCCTCCACCAGCGCCCTGAAACGGGCGAGGAACTCCTCGGCGATCGCCTCGACCAGGATGAAACGCTTGGCCGCGATGCAGCTCTGACCCGCGTTCTGGTACCGCGCCGCGACCCCGACCCGGGCCGCCTCGTCCAGGTCGGCGTCGTCGAGGACGACGAACGGATCGGAGCCCCCCAGCTCGAGGACCGTCTTCTTGAGCGCCCGCCCCGCGACGGCCGCCACCCGGCGTCCCGCCGGGTCCGAGCCGGTCAGGGTGACCGCGCGGACCCGCGGGTCCTCGATCACCCGCTCGACGTCCGCCGCCGGGATCAGCAGGGTCCGGAAGACGCCCGCCGGGGCTCCCGCCTCGGTGAACACCTTCTCGATCTCGACGGCGCAGCGCGGCACGTTCGAGGCGTGCTTGAGCAGGCCGACGTTCCCGGCGACGAGGGCCGGCGCGGCGAAGCGGAACACCTGCCAGAACGGGAAATTCCAGGGCATCACCGCCAGCACCGGGCCCAGCGGCTGGAACGCGACGTAACTCCGCGAGGCGTCGGTGGCGATCTCCTCCGGCGCGAGGTAGGCGGGCCCTTGCTCGGCGTAGTGCTCGCAGACCCAGGCGCACTTCTCGACCTCGGCCCGGGCCTCGGCGATCCGCTTCCCCATCTCGAGGGTGATCACCCGCGCCAGCTCGTCCCGCCGGGCGCGCAGCACCTCCCCGGCCCGGCGCACCAGGGCGCAACGCTCGTCCATCGGCGTCGCCGCCCACTCCCGGGCCGCCCGGGCGGCGTCGTCGAGGGCGTGCTCCACCTGCTCGGGAGAGAGGGTCTCGAACTCCTCGATCACCTCGCCGGTCGCCGGGTTGACGGACCGCATCGTCATCGCGCACCTCCTCGCGCCGGGTGGGGGGATCAGAACCTCACGGACAGGAACAGGCTGCAGTGGAACGCGTCCCGATCGTACTCGTACGCGTAGCGCTTGTCATCCGACGGCACCCGGTAGAGGTTTCGACTGTATTCGAGCTCGGTTCCGAAGGCGAACTGGTTGTCCCTGCCGAAGCGGACACCCACCTGGGGCTGGCACAGCAGCTTGTTCTCCCCACCCGGCGCGAGCCACGTCGGACCCTTGTACTTCTTCCCCGGGTAGTACTTCGGCCACTGCTCGACGGTCGCCCATTCCTGTCGCCACCAGTCGCAGAATCCCCGGGTGAAGATCTCGTGACCGTTGGCCGTCTCCCAGGTCTTCAGCCATTCGACCGTCAGCTGCCAGCCGGGCTCGTAGGGCCAGACGTCGTGAACGGTAGCGAGCTGCGGATAGCCCCACCAGTCGATGTATGGCAGCTCGTATTCCTCGTGGTAATCCTTGTACTCCTTGCGCAGCAGGTGCACGTCCAGGATGTCGATGCCCCCACCCCCGAAGCTGAGCACGACACCGTAGAGCCACGCCTCGGGGATCAGCTGGTACCGGCCGTTCAGCAGGCCATGGTTGTACTGGAGGGTGAGGCCGACGTCGGTGAGCACCCTGCCCGTCCGCATCCCGAAGACCTTCGACAGGCTCAGGATCGGGGTGACCTCGAGGTAGATCGAGTCGGTCTCGGTTCCGTGCCGCGGCGCGAAGTCGACGTCCACGTAGTAGCTGAACGAGCCCCACGACGTGAACCCGTTTCCCCGGAGGGTGACGAGGTAGTTCCCCTCGTCGTAGTACCACTCGGGGTTTCGGTCGAAGACGTAGTGGAACTCAACCTCGTTCGTGCCGGCGAGCACCGGCGCCCCGATCCCCAGCACCAGTGCCGCCAGCAGGATGACCGTCGTGCCCTTCATCGTCTCCTCCCTTCCTTCGCGCGCCGAGCAGGGCGGCCAGCTCCACCGACCCGCCGACGGCGGTAAGGATCCAGACCGGGAGCAGGCTGGCGAGGGTGAGCCAGAGCAGCTCCCGGACGTGGTTCGTCAGCAACAGCACGTTGAAGAGGACGAAGAGCCCCCAGACGAGCACCCATCCGATTCGCTCGAGGGTGCGCATCAGGCTCTCCCCCTGCCGCCCGCGAGGGTCACTCCGACGAGCACGAGCGCCGAGAGCCCCATGCCCACGTGGGCCGCGTGCAGCCCGTGCCAGGAGGCGTTGGCCGATCCCTCGAGGGCCCAGGCCGCCATCGCCCAGGCGAAGCTCGCCACCGACCCGACGACCAGCGAGGCGACGGCAGCCGTTCCCCCGGCCCGTGGCCAGGCCCAGGCCGCCAGCACCGGGAAGAACAACC
>JAMOQA010000205.1 GCA_027064265.1 Acidobacteriota bacterium | reverse complement strand
GTCCCGCCGCCGGGCACCTCCCTCGGTCACCCGCAGGACCGGCACCGGGGACGGCAGGCCATCGAGGAGGGTACGGGCGAGGAGCGCGACCTCCCGGCCGGCCGCGCCGGGAGGGACGACCAGGACCACCTCCGAGAAGAGCCCGCTGCGCGCGATCGTGCGCAGCGAGTGGACGACGAGGGGACGGCCCGCCACGGGGACCAGGGCCTTCGGGCGGCCCGCCGCGAGCCGGGACCCGCTCCCGGCCGCCAGGAGGACGACCGCGGCCTCCTCCGCCATCAGAACTCCATCAGTTCCTTTTCCTTCTCCCTGGCCAGCTCGTCGATCGCCTTCACGTGCTCGTCGGTCAGCTTCTGCACCCGCTCGGTCGCGCGGTGGGCGTCGTCCTGGCTGACCTCCCCGTCCTTCTCCAGCTTGCGGATCGCCTCGTTGGCATCCCGCCGGACCTGGCGTACCGCGGTGCGCCCCTCCTCGGCGATCTGCTTGACCTTCTTGACGAGCTGCTTGCGCCGCTCGTCGGTGAGCGGCGGGATCGGGATCCGCACGACCTTGCCGTCGTTGCTCGGGTTGAGCCCGAGGTCGGCGGCCTGGATCGCCTTCTCCACCGCGGCGATCGTCGAGGGATCGAACGGCTGGGCGACGATCATCCCCGGGTCGGGGATCGAGAGCTTGCACATCTGGTTGATCGGGGTGGGCTGGCCGTAGTAGTCGACCATCACGCCCTCGAGGATGGAAAGGCTCGCCCGGCCCGTCCGGAGGGAGGCGAGCTCCCTCTTGACGGCCTCGACCGACTGGTCCATGCGCCTTGCGGTCTTGTCGAACAGCTCGTCCAGCATCGCGGTCACTCCTTGACGAGGGAACCGACCTTCTCGCCCCGGACGACGGCGAGGATGTTCCCCCTCTTCCGGAGGTTGAAGACGATGATCGGCAGGTGGTTGTCCATGCACAGGGAGATCGCCGTCGCGTCCATCACGGCCAGGCGCCGCTCGAGGACCTCCCGGTAGGTGATCTCGTCGATCTTCCGGGCCGCGGGATCCTTCTCCGGGTCCCGGTCGTAGATCCCGTCGACCTTGGTCGCCTTGAGAACGACCTCCGCCCGGATCTCCATCGCCCGGAGGGCGGCGGCGGTGTCGGTGGTGAAGTACGGGTTCCCGGTGCCGGCGGCGACGACGATCACCCGCCCCTTCTCGAGGTGCCGGATCGCCCGGCGGCGAATGAACGGCTCGGCGACCTTGTTCATCTCGATCGCCGAGAGGACCCGGGTGGGAACCCCGTGCTTCTCGAGGGCGTCCTGGAAGGCGAGGGAGTTGATCACCGTGGCCAGCATCCCCATCTGGTCCCCGGTGACCCGGTCGACGGTGCCGCGCGCGGCGGCGGCGACCCCCCGGAAGATGTTCCCGCCCCCGATGACGATCCCGACCTGGACCCCGAGGGCGTGGACCTCGGCAACCTCCGCGGCCACGGTATCGACGACGTCCGGGTCGATGCCGAACTCGCGGGAGCCCATCAGGGCCTCCCCGCTCAGCTTCAGCAGGATGCGCCGCCAGCGCAGCCCGCCGCGTTCCGGCCCGGATCCCGCCGTGTCCGTCTCCACCGCGCCGGTCCTCCACCGGGGAATCGCCCCGCCCGGGCGTCCCCCGCCGGGGGGATCAGTCGCTGCTGCCCAGGGCGTACCGGGTGAAGCGCGCGACCTGGATGTTCTCCCCCAGCTTGGCGATCGCCTCCTCGAGCAGCTGCCTGATCGTCTTCGTGGTGTCCCGGGCGTACGGCTGCTCCAGCAGGCAGTTCTCCTGGGTGAACTTCTTCAGCTTCCCCTCGACGATCTTCTCGATCACCTCGGGCGGCTTCTTCTGGTCCTTCATCTGGTCCCGGTAGATCTCCCGCTCCTTCTCGAGGATCTCCGCCGGGATGTCCTCGGGGCGGACCCACCGCGGCGCCGCCGCCGCGATGTGCATGGCGATCTCCTTGACCAGCGCCAGGAACTCCTCGGTCCGCGCGACGAAGTCGGTCTCGCAGTTGACCTCGAGGAGCACGCCGAGCTGCGCACCCGGGTGGATGTAGGCGTAGATCACGCCCTCCTTCGTCTCGCGGCCGGCCTTCTTCGCGGCCTTGGCGATTCCCTTCTTGCGCAGGTACTCGACCGCCTTCTCGAAGTCGCCGCCGGTCTCGGTCAGGGCTTCCTTGCAGTCCATCATCCCCGCGCCGGTCATGTCGCGGAGCTTCTTCACGTCCTGGGCACTGATCGCCATCGTTCCATCCTCGTCACGGGGCCGGGCGGCCCCGGGAATCGGGAGTCGGGGTCACTCGGTAGCCGGAGCCTCGCCGGCCTGGGCCTCGTCCGCGGGAGCGGCCGGCTCCGCCGGGGCCGCCCCGGGTGCGGGGGCGGAAGCCTTCTCCGCGGGAGCGGGAGCGGCCGCTGCCGCGGGCTCCCGGCGCCGACCGCCGCGGCCCGCCGCGCGCTCCGGCCGCTGGGCCCGCCACTGGTGGCGGCCCTCGAGGATCGCATCGGCCACCTTCGTCGTGATCAGCTCGATGGAGCGGATCGCGTCGTCGTTGGCCGGGATCGGGTAGTCGATCAGCGTGGGATCGGCGTTGGTGTCGACGATGCCGACCACCGGGATGCCGAGCTTGTTCCCCTCGGCGACCGCGATCGATTCGCGGACCGTGTCGATGATGAAGAGCGCATCCGGGCGCCGGCCCATGTCCTTGATCCCGGCGAGGACCTTCTCGAGGCGCGCGCGCTTCTTGGTCAGCTTCAGCCGCTCCTTCTTGGTGAGGTGGGCGAAGCGGTCGGCGCTCTCGATGTCCTCGAGCTCCTTGAGCTTGTCGACCGACTTGCGGACCGTCTGCCAGTTGGTCAGCAGGCCGCCGAGCCAGCGCTGGTGGATGTAGAACATCTCGCAGCGCTGGGCCTCGCGGACGACGATCTCCTGGGCCTGCCGCTTGGTGCCGACGAAGAGGACCGTCTTCCCCTGGGCGGCGAGGTCGTGCAGGAACTGCAGCGCCTCCTCCAGCATCACCAGGGACTTCTGCAGGTC
>JAMOQA010000204.1 GCA_027064265.1 Acidobacteriota bacterium | reverse complement strand
GCGGGGGAAGGTGCGCCCGTCCTGGCCGCCTCTCTCTCCCCGGTCGGCCGGGCCCTCGCCCTGGCCGCCGTCGCCCGGGACACGGCCCGTTCCCTCCTGGTCGTCGTCGCCGACGACGCCACCGCGCGGGGCCTCGCCGGCGAGCTGGCGGCGCTGCTCGCTCCCGCGGGGATCCCCGCCCTGCGCCTGCCGCGGCTCGACGCGGACCCCTGGCGGGGGATCCCGGCCCACCCCGCGGTGGCCGCCGAGCGGGTCGCCGTGCTCGACCGGCTCGCCCGGGGCGGTCCCTTCGTCGTGGTGGCCCCGGTCGACGCCCTGCTCGTGCCGGTTCCCGGCCCCGCCACCGTGCGGTCCTGGGGACGCGAGATCGCCGTCGGTGCCGAGGTCGACCTGGACGAACTGGCCCGGGAGCTCGTCGCCGGGGGCTGGCGGGCCGCCGACGTGGTGACCTCCCCCGGGGACTTCGCCCGGCGCGGCGGCGTATTCGACGCCTGGCCCCCCCAGGAAGACGCCCCGTTGCGGGTGGAGCTCTTCGGCGACGAGGTCGAGTCGATCCGCCGGTTCGACCCGGCGACGCAGCGCACCTCGGGCCGGGTCTCCCGCTTCCGCGTCCTGCCTGCCCGGGAAGCCCCGATCGCACCGGAACAGGCCGACCGGCTCCTGGACCGCCTGGTCGGCCGGGCACGGGAGATCCTCGCCGAGGCTCCCGCCACCGAGGAGGGGCTGCCGCGCCTCCTCGAGGAGATGCTGGCCGGCCTCGAGGGGGCGCCACGGCTCTACCGGGACGACGTCGTCGCCCTGGACGCCTGGCCCGGGATCGTTCCCGTCGCCTGGGAACCCGAGGAGGCGCTGGCCCGGCTCGACGCCGCGTGGGCGGACCTCGAGACCGCCCACCGGGAGGCCGGGGAGGACCGGTTGCCTCCGCCCCGGGAGATCTGCGTGCCCCCGGAGCGGCTCCGCCGGCTCGTCCGGAAGGCTCCCGTCGCCTTCTCCGCCGTTCCCCTCGCCGAGGAAGGGCGCGGGACGATCGACCTCGGGGCACGCCCGGCCCCCTCCTTCGGGGGGAAGCTCGCCGACGCCCTGCCGGTCCTCCGGGGACAGCTCGCCCGGGGCGGCCGGGCGGTGCTCCTCGCCCGGGCGCCGGGCCGCCTCGACCGCCTCGCCGAGGTCCTCGAGGAGGGGGAGATCCCCCACCGACGGGCCGACGAGGAGGAACCCTGGCCGCCGGGCTCCGGGGAGGTCGTGCTGGCGGAGGGGACCCTGCCGGAGGGAGTGGAGCTTCCCGGCGAGGAGGGGCCGGGTCGCACCGGCAGCGGAACACTTGTCCTCACCGACCTGGAGCTGTTCGGTCCGGAACCGCCGCCCCCGCCCCCCCGGCGGCGCCGGGGAGGCGAGGCGTTCCTCTCCGACCTCCGGGACCTCAAGGAAGGGGACCTGGTCGTCCACGTGGACCACGGGATCGGCCGCTACCTGGGGCTCTCGCGGCGGCCCGGCACCGGGGAGGAACTGCTCGTCCTCGAGTACGCCGAGGGGAGCCGGCTGTACGTCCCGGTCACCCGCCTCGACCTGGTGCAGAAGTACTCCGGGGGAGACGCGTCCCTCGTGCCCCTCGATCGGCTCGGGGGGACCGGCTGGGAGAAGCGCCGGAAGAAGGTGCGGAAGGCGGTCGAGGAGATCGCCGGGGAGCTGCTCGAGCTGTACGCGAAGCGGAAGGCCGCCCGGGCCCACGCGTTCGGGCCGGACACCGACTGGCAGCGGGAGTTCGAGGCGGCCTTCCCCCACGAGCTGACGCCGGACCAGGCCGCGGCCCTCGCGGAGATCAAGGCCGACCTCTCCCGGGACCGGCCGATGGATCGCCTGCTGTGCGGCGACGTCGGCTACGGGAAGACCGAGGTGGCCCTGCGCGCCGCCTTCAAGGTGATCCAGGAGGGCTACCAGGTCGCCGTCCTGGTGCCGACGACGGTCCTCGCCTTCCAGCACCTGCGGACCTTCCGCGCCCGGATGGCGGGCTGGCCCGTGCGGGTCGAGATGGTCTCCCGGTTCGTCTCCCCCCGGGAGACCCGGGAGATCCTCGCGGCGACGGAGCGGGGCGAGGTGGACGTCCTGGTCGGCACCCATCGCCTCCTCGGCAAGGACGTGCGGTTCCGCAAGCTCGGGCTGCTCGTCATCGACGAGGAACAGCGGTTCGGGGTCCGGCACAAGGAGGCGATCAAGCGGCTCTCGCTGGGGGTGCACGTCCTCTCGATGAGCGCGACGCCCATCCCCCGCACTCTCCAGATGTCTCTCGCCGGGGTCCGGGACCTCTCGGTGATCGAGACGCCGCCGCGGAACCGCCTGGCGATCCAGACCCGGCTGGTGCCGTGGACGGCGTCCCTGGTTGCCGCGGCGATCCGGAACGAGCTGCGGCGGGGCGGCCAGGTGTTCTACGTCTACCCCCGGGTCCGGGGCATCGAGGAGGTCGTCCACCGGCTGCGGGAGCTGGTCCCGGAGGCCCGGATCACCCACGCCCACGGCCAGATGCCCGAGGGGCAGCTCGAGCGCGTGATGCTCGACTTCGTCCAGGGGAACGCGGACGTGCTGGTCGCGACGACGATCATCGAGAACGGCCTCGACATCCCCCGGGCGAACACGATCCTCGTGCACGACGCCCACCGCTTCGGGCTTTCCCAGCTGTACCAGATGAGGGGACGGGTCGGCCGGTCCGACGTGCGGGCCTGGGCCTGGCTGCTGGTGCCCGACCGGCGGCAGCTGACCGCCGACGCCCGGAGGCGGCTCGCCGCCCTGGTCGAGTTCTCCGACCTGGGGGCCGGCTTCCGGATCGCGGCGATGGACCTGGAGATCCGCGGGGCGGGAGAGCTGCTCGGGGCCCGGCAGTCCGGCCACATCGCCGCGGTCGGCTTCGAGATGTACGCGCGCCTGCTGGAGGAGGCCGTGCGGAAGCTGCGGGGCGAGCCTCCCGGGGAAGAGCCGGAGCCGGTGGCGATCAACCTGGGGATCGAGGCGTTCCTGCCGGAGGACTACGTTCCCGAGCCCGGCCACCGGCTCGAGGTC
>JAMOQA010000203.1 GCA_027064265.1 Acidobacteriota bacterium | reverse complement strand
TAGGATGGCCCCCCACCCGTGCGTCCCGGACGCGCTCATCCCGCAAAACCCGAGGCTCCGCCGGCACTTGCGGCCCGGCGGGCCCGCGAGGAGGATCCATGGCCGCCAACCTGATCGCCGAACAGGTCCCGATGATCCGCGCCGCCTACGAGCGGATGGCGGGCCGGGTCGCCGAGGCGCGCAAGCAGCTCGGGCGCCCCCTGACCCTTGCCGAGAAGATCCTCTTCTCCCACGCCGACGGCCTCGACGAGGCCCCGGTTCGGGGAGAGACCTACGTCAAGTTCCGCCCGGACCGGGTGGCGATGCAGGACGCCACCGCGCAGATGGCGATCCTCCAGTTCATGCTCTCCGGCCGGGACAAGGTCGCCACCCCCTCGACGGTCCACTGCGACCACCTGATCCGGGCCGAGGAGGGGGTCGACAAGGACCTCCCGCGGGCCCTCGAGGAGAACCGGGAGGTCTACGACTTCCTCCGCTCGGCCTCGGAGAAGTACGGCATCGGCTTCTGGAAGCCCGGCGCCGGGATCATCCACCAGATCGTCCTCGAGAACTACGCGTTCCCCGGCGGGATGATGATCGGCACCGACTCCCACACGCCGAACGCCGGCGGGATGGGGATGGTCGCGATCGGCGTCGGCGGCGCGGACGCGGCCGACGTGATGGCGGGGCTTCCCTGGTCGCTCCGCTGGCCCCGGCTGATCGGCGTCCACCTCAAGGGGAAGATCTCCGGCTGGACCGCCCCGAAGGACATCATCCTGCGGGTCGCCGAGATCCTGACCGTGAAGGGCGGCACCGGCTGCATCGTCGAGTACTTCGGCGAGGGGGTCCGGTCGCTCTCCCTCACCGGCCGGGCCACCGTGACCAACATGGGGGCCGAGATCGGCGCGACCTGCTCCCTGTTCCCGTTCGACGAGCGCACGGCCCGCTACCTCGAGATGACCGGGCGCGAGGAGATCGCCCGCCTCGCCGAGGCCCACGCCGCCGACCTCGCCGCCGACCCGGAGGCCTGGGCCGACCCGGAGAAGTTCTACGACCAGGTGATCGAGATCGACCTCGACGAGCTCGAGCCCCACATCGTCGGGCCCCACACCCCGGACCTCGGCCGGCCGGTGAGCAGGCTCGGCGAGGAGGCGAAGCAGAACGGCTGGCCCCTCGAGGTGACCGCCGGGCTCGTCGGTTCCTGCACGAACTCCTCCTACGAGGACCTGGGCCGCGCCGCCCACGTCGCCCGCCAGGCCCTCGCCGCCGGCATCCGCCCGAAGGCGTCGCTCTGGATCAGCCCGGGCTCCGAGCAGGTCTACGCCACCGCGAAGCGGGACGGCCTCCTCGAGCCCCTCGAGCAGCTCGGCGCGAAGATCCTGGCCTTCGCCTGCGGGCCGTGCATCGGCCAGTGGAAGCGGCACGACATCGAGGAGGGCCAGCCCAACTCGATCGTCACTTCCTTCAACCGCAACTTCCCGCGCCGCAACGACGGCAACCCCGGTACCCACGCCTTCATCGCGAGCCCGGAGATCGTCATCGCCCTCGCCCTCGCCGGCACCCTGGACGCCGACCCGGTCCACGGGGAGATCCAGGGCGTGAAGCTCGAGCCGCCGGTCGCTTCCGAGCTGCCGGAGAAGGGCTTCGAGGAGCGCCGCGAGGGGTACGTCCCGCCGAAGGAGGACGGCAGCTCCGTCCAGGTGATCGTCCGCGAGGACAGCGAGCGGCTGCAGCTGCTGACGCCGTTCCCCGAGTGGGACGGGAAGGACTTCGAGAAGCTGCCGGTGCTGCTCAAGGCGAAGGGGAAGTGCACGACCGACCACATTTCCCCCGCCGGGCCGTGGCTCCGCTACCGCGGCCACCTCGACCGGATCTCGAACAACATGTTCCTCGGGGCCAACAATGCCTTCACCGGCGAGACCGGCACGGCGATCAACGTCCTGACCGGCGAGAAGGCCGAGATCCCGAAGGTCGCCCGCGCCTACAAGGAGGCCGGGGTCGGCTGGGTGGTGATCGGCGACGAGAACTACGGCGAGGGGTCGTCCCGGGAGCACGCGGCGATGGAGCCCCGCTACCTGGGCGCGAAGGCGGTGATCGCCCGCTCGTTCGCCCGGATCCACGAGACCAACCTCAAGAAGCAGGGGGTGCTCGCGCTCACCTTCGCCGATCCCGCCGACTACGACAAGATCGGCCCGGAGGACCGGATCTCGATCGTCGGGCTCGCCGACCTCGCCCCGGGGAAACCGGTGACGGTGATCGTCCACCATCCCGACGGCAGCGAGGACCGGTTCGAAGCGAAGCACTCCTACACCGAGGAGGAGCTGGAGTGGTTCCGGGCCGGGTCCGCGCTCAACTACCTCCGGAAGCAGCGCGGCGCCTGACCGCCCGTTCCAGCGCACGTCTCCGCGGGGGCGCGCACGTCGCGCCCCCGCTTTCCGTCCCGCCTTGCCGTCGACGCCGCAGGGGTCCAGCGTCTGGACCCGTGCCGCGCGAAGCGCGGCCATCCTTGGCGGCCCTCCGGGCCGCAACGGGCGTGGCACGCTGCGCCCCTACGGTTGAACGGTTGCCGCAGGACGGTCGTGCGGCGGTTGCCGGGGAGGGGCGGGTTGCCTATCGTGAGGCGGCCCCCGATGGAGGAACGACCATGGCCGAAGCCGCCACCGAGACCCCGAAGAACCCGCTCCGGGAGATCGTCCAGCCCTTCATCGACCTGGTCCATGCCCCCCGGGCCCTGTGGGGTGTGAACCTCGGCTACCTGCTGGAGGGGTTCGTCTACTTCGGCATGCTCGGCTACCTGGCGATGTACTTCTCGGACTTCGTCTTCAAGGGGGTGCCGAACGCCGACGAGTGGGCCCACCCGATGGTGGGGTTCCTGACCGCCGGGATCACCATCGCGATGTTCTTCCTCGGCTTCGTGCCGGACCGGTTCGGGGTCCGCCGGGGCCTGCTGCTCGCGTTCACGTGCCTTTTCATCGGGCGCGTGATCATCGCCGGGGCGCCGGACCTCGGGTTGAAGCCCGGTCTCTGGGGCTCGCTGCACCTGGCCACGATGCTCGGTCTCTTCCTCGTGGTCGTCGGCTAC
>JAMOQA010000202.1 GCA_027064265.1 Acidobacteriota bacterium | reverse complement strand
CGGAAGGCGCCGACCTCGTCGAGCTCCTCGTTCACGAGAGCCCTCCCCTCGCCGACCTTGCCGGGGCGATCGCCAAGCATTCCTCGAACTACGGGGCGGAGATGCTGACCCGGCTCCTGGCCGTGGAGGCGGGGGGCGTCCGGCCGGGCACGACCGACGCGGGGGTCGCGGTCCTTCGTGCCTGCCTCGACGAGCTGGCCGTCCCCCGCCGGGGCGTGCGCCTGGTCGACGGCTCCGGCTTCGGGCGGGAGAACCGCCTGACGCCCCGCGCCCTCGTCACGCTGCTCCGTGCCGCGGGCGAACATCCTTCCTGGGGCCCCGAGCTCCTGGTCGCCCTCCCCCGGGCCGGGGAGGACGGTTCCCTCCGGGACCGGCTCGCCGCCTGGCGCGGCCGGGTTCGGGCCAAGACCGGGACCCTCCGGGGGGTTGCCGCCCTGGCGGGACAGGCGGACCTGCCCGGCCCCGGGAGAGGTGGCGGCCGGACCATCCTCTTCGCCGTGCTGGTCAACCGGGAGGACGGGGCGCCGCCGGTCGGAGCGGCGGTCGTCGATCGCCTGGTCGACGCGCTCCTGCGGGACGCGCACCCTTCCCCCTGAGCCCCCTGGCGGGGCCCGCTGGCAGGACTCAGAAGGGCAGGCCGATGGAGAACTGGAAGGTGTTCGTCCGGTCGCCCGGGAACTCCCGCACCGGCCAGCCGTAGATCAGCCGGATCGGCGCCTGGAACATCGGCATGAAGACCCGGAACTCGACGCCCGCCGACATCCGCATGTCCCCGACGTTGATGTCGACCCCGTTGTCGTAGACGCCGCCCGCGTCGAAGAAGAACGCGAGGGTGGCGGTGCGGCCGATCGGGTAGCCCAGTTCGAACTGGAAGAGGGCCTTCTTGCTGCCGCCGACCCAGGCCGGGTAGATGAAGGGGTTCCCGTTGGCGTCGACGATCGGGTTCCCGTTGACGTCGACCTGGACGATCCAGCGGATCGGGGAGATCGTCCGGGTCTCGAACACCCGCGGCCCGATCGTGTCGCCGCCGAGGAAGAACCGCTGGAAGCGCGGGACGCCGTCGACGAAGCCGGGTTCCCGGTGGATCTTCCCGAACGGCTTGATCCAGCCGAGCTCCCCGTGGAGCGCCACGAACCAGCGGCCGACCAGGTGGAAGTAGACGCTCCCCTCCACCTGCGGCCGGATGTAGTCGTTGTCCCCGCCGAGGGACCGGGCCGCGACCTGGCCGATCAGGGTGAGCTCCGCCCCCCGGGTCGGCCGCAGGAAATTGTCGAGCCGGCGGAAGGAGAAGACCGGCGTCAGGGTGGCGATGCGCGTGCTCGTCGTCGCGTACCGGGAGGAGATGTCCAGGGTATCGGCGTCGGTGGTCTCGTACCCGTAGGTCACCTGCACCTGGGTGAAGTCGCCGATCCGCTTCCCGAGGGTCACCGCCCCGCCCGTGGCCGACTGGGTGAGCCGGATCAGGTTCCCCTGGGCGTCCAGGGCCCGCCCGAAGTCGAAGCTCCGCCGGTAGATGCGGAAGCCGAAGGTGTAGGGCTTCCCCAGGAACCAGGGCTCGGTGAAGGCGATCGAGGCCTGGTTCATCCGGCTGCCGACCCCGAGGTACAGGGAGAGGGTCTCGCCGCGACCGAGGAAGTTCCGGGTCTGGTAGCTCGCGAGGAAGAACCCGCCCTCCAGCTCGCTGTACCCGCCGCCGACCTGGATCTCGTTCCGGGACTGCTCCTGGCCGTGGATGATCACGTCCACCTGGGGCTCGTCAGGCACCGGCTCCAGGGTGGGCTCCCCCTCGGGGATCCAGTAGCCGAGCATGTTGAGCTTCTGCATCGACCGGTCGAGCTGGGCCTTGTTCAGCAGCTCGCCCTCGTAGATGTTGAGCTCCCGGCGCAGGACCAGGTCGCGGGTCTCCGTGTTCCCCCGGAACTCGATCCGCCGCACCGTGTAGGCCTGGTCCTCGTCGATGCTGATCACCAGGTCGGCGACCGGCTCCCCCTCGTGCCGCTCGAAGCGGCGGGTGACCGTGGCGTAGACGTAGCCCTTCGTCCCGTAGGCACGACGGATCATGTCGATCCCGGCCTCGATGACGTGGTCCCGGATCACGGTGCCGGGCGCCAGGGGAACGAAGGGACGGAGCTGCTTGTCGGTGAAGACCGTGTTCCCCTCGAAGCGCACCTCGCCCAGGCGGTAGACCGGCCCCTCGACGACGGGAATCGTCAGGTAGACCCACTTCCGGACCTTCGGGCCCGTGTCCACCGGGCGATCCTTCCCTTCCTTCTTCCGGCGCCGCCGGGCCTTCCTCTCGCGGCGCGCCTTCCGCTCCTTCCCGCGGGACTCCCGGGTGACCACCCGCACGATCGGCGGCCGGACGTCCACGTCCAGGTACCCGTGGTCCCGGTAGAACTGGAGGATGTTCGTGATGTCCTGCTGGTACTTGAGCGGGTGGTAGAGCGCCTTCTTCGAGAACGGCCAGTACCAGTGCCAGGTCGAGGTCAGCTTGAAGCGCTTGCGCAGCTTCCGGTCGGAGAACACCTCGTTGCCGGTGAACTCGATCTTGCGGATCTTCGTCTTCCCGCCGGGCCGGATGCGAAAGTGGACCTTGACCGCGCCCGGGGAGAGCGTGCTGACCTCCGGGACGACCTCGGCATCCAGGTACCCCTTCTGGCCGAGGAACTCCCGGATCAGCTGGCGCGCCCGCCAGAGCTTCTTCCGATCGAGGGGCGCCCCGACGGACAGGTGGAAGTTCCTGTCCTTGAAGTAGTCCTCGATCTGCTGCTGGCTCGCCATCTTCAGGCGGTCGTAGCTGATCGAGAGGATGGTCGGCCGCTCCTCGAGGACGATCACCAGGACCGCCCCCTCCGGCGTGCAGCGGCGGAAGAACCGGAGGTCGGAGAAGTACCCCCGCTTCCAGAAGCGCCGGAACTCCTGGCGGATCTTCGCCGCGTCCCAGCGATCGCCGGGCCGGATACCCAGGTCGAAGCGGACCGCGTCCGCGCTCATCTTGCGGTTGCCCCGGACCTCGATGGCGTGGATGACATCGCACGGCCCGCCGGGGGCGTCGGCCAGGG
>JAMOQA010000201.1 GCA_027064265.1 Acidobacteriota bacterium | reverse complement strand
ATCAAGGGACTCGCCCGGTTCCGCGCCAACGTGTTCAACCAGCGAGGTGCGGTCGCGGCGGCCTTCCGGACGATTCCCTGGGAGATCAAGTCGTTCCAGGACCTGGGCCTGCCGGAGGTCGTGGCGCGCCTCGCCGAGAAGCCCCGTGGCCTCGTCCTGGTCACCGGGCCGACGGGATCGGGAAAGAGCACGACGCTCGCCGCCATGCTCGACAAGATCAACCGCGAGCGGCAGGCCCACATCGTGACGATCGAGGACCCGATCGAGTACCTGCACTCCCACAAGCGGTGCATCGTCAACCAGCGCGAACTCGGCTCGGACACCAAGTCGTTTCCCAACGCGCTGCGGTCGGTGCTGCGCCAGGATCCCGACGTGGTGCTGATCGGGGAGATGCGCGACCTCGAGACGATCGAGTGCGCGCTCCAGGTGGCGGAGACCGGGCACCTGACCTTCGCCACCCTGCACACGAACTCGGCCGCGCAGACGATCAACCGGATCATCGACGTCTTCCCGTCGAACCAGCAGCCCCAGGTGCGGGCCCAGCTCTCGCTGATCCTGGAGGGAATCATCTGCCAGGCGCTCCTGCCGCGGGCGAACGGGAAGGGCCGGGTCCTGGCCCTGGAGATCCTGGTGCCGAACTCGGCGATCCGGAACCTGATCCGCGAGGACAAGATCCACCAGATCTACTCGATGATGCAGACCGGGCAGGCGAAGCACGGGATGCAGACGTTCAACCAGTCCCTGGCCACCCTGTACTTCCGCCGGCAGATCACCCTGCAGACGGCCCTCTCGGTGTCGCACAACCCGGAAGAGCTGCAGGAGATGATCAACCGCGGGGCCGGGGCGCTGGGGGGTGGCGTGCCCGGGATGGTGCAGCGCCGCCGGTGATCCCCGGAGGAGAGGACGATGCCGGTCTACACCTGGAAGGGGAGGACACGGAACGGGGAGGCCCGCGAGGGCACCCTCGAGGCCGCGAACCGCGAGGAGGCGCTTGCCGCGCTCCGACGGCAGGGGATCATCGGGCCGACGGTCAAGGAGAAGGGAAAGGAGATCGCCCTCCCGCGCCTGCGGAAGGGGGTCAAGCAGAAGGACATCGCGATCTTCACCCGGCAGTTCTCGGTGATGATCGACGCGGGGCTGCCGCTCGTGCAGTGCCTCGAGATCCTCGCGCAGCAGCAGCCGAACAAGGTCTTCCAGAACGTCCTGAACGAGATCCGGCAGGACGTGGAGGCCGGCGCGACCCTCGCCGACGCGATGCGCAAGCATCCGAAGGTGTTCGACGACCTGTTCTGCAACATGGTCGCGGCCGGCGAGACGGGCGGTATCCTCGACACGATCCTCCAGCGGCTCTCGACCTACATCGAGAAGATCGTCAAGCTGAAGGCGGCGGTGAAGGGCGCCCTGGTCTACCCGGTAGCGGTCCTGGTGATCGCCGCCGTAGTCGTCTGGGTGATCCTCACGTTCGTCATCCCGGTCTTCGCCGACCTGTTCACCGGCCTGGGCGCGGAGCTGCCGCTGCCGACCCGGATGACGATCGCCCTCTCGAACTTCCTGCGTCGCTGGTGGTGGCTGATCCTGGCCTCGATCGCGGGCGCGATCTTCGGGGTGAAGCAGTACCGCAAGACGGATCGCGGGCGGCGGGTCCTCGACAGCATGATGCTGCGCATCCCGGTGCTCGGGATGCTGCTGCGGAAGATCGCCGTCGCCCGGTTCTGCCGGACCCTCGGCACCCTGACGAGCTCGGGCGTGGCGATCCTCGACGGCCTCGAGATCACCGCCCGGACCTCCGGGAACGCGATCATCGAGGACGCGATCATGAAGGTCCGCGCGGCGGTCGAGGAAGGGAAGACGATCGCCCAGCCCCTCCAGGAGACCGGGGTGTTCCCCGACATGGTCGTCCAGATGATCGAGGTCGGCGAGCAGACCGGCGCCCTGGACACGATGCTCTCGAAGATCGCCGACTTCTACGAGGACGAGGTGGACGAGGCGACCCAGAACCTGCTCTCCTTGCTCGAGCCGGTGATGATCGTCATCCTTGGTACGGTGATCGGAGGCATCGTCGTCTCGATGTACATGCCGATGTTCTCGCTGATCGGGAAGATCGGCTGACGGAGGGGCGACCGACGGGGAGCGGATGCATGCCACCCGCAGGTACCTGAGGCGCCTGAACACGGCCCGGGCGATCGCGGCCAGCACGCTCCTGCTGTCGGCCTTCGCCATCGAGCTCTGGTTCGTTCCCGAGCGGCCCCTGCGAAGCCTGTACTTCCTGGCGGCGGGGGTGTTCGCCGCCATCCTGGTGTACGCCGTCCTCGACCGGTGGGCCGGGGACCGGGAGTGGTTCGCCTGGCTGCAGATCGGGGGGGACGTCCTGCTCGTGGCGGGGTTCGTGCTGGCGACGGGAGGGGCTCTCTCTCCCTTGTCGTTCCTCTTCGCCCTTCCCGTGATGGTGGGGGCGGCCCTCCTGGGGATGCGGGGCGGCGTCCTGGTGGCGACGGCGGCCAGCTTCGCCTGGCTGCTCATCCTGGGGGCGGGGTCGCTGCGGATGACTCCCGAGGAACTGCCCCCCGGCCGGGTGGTCTACGCGGCGGTCTCCCACCTGCTGGGCTTCCTGCTGCTGGCGGTGCTCGGCGGCGTCTTCGCCGAGCGGTTGCAGGAAGCGGACCGGGCGCTGGCCGACCATCGGCGCGACCTCGCTTCCCTGCGGGCGCTGCAGCAGCAGATCGTCCAGTCGATCGGAACGGGGATCGTCACGGCGGACCCGGCCGGCCGGGCGACGTTCGTCAACCGGGCGGGCAGCGAGATCCTGGGGTTGCCCCCCGGCGACGTGGTGGGCAGGCCCGTCGAGGAGCTGCTCGGCGTGCCGGAGGGGTTCCTGGATGCCGCCGGGGCCCAGGCCCGGGGTGGTCGACGGACCCGGTTCGAGCGGGAGTGGACCCGGCCGGGGGACGGCGAGCGCCTGGTCCTGGGGTTCTCCGTGGCGCCCCTCGTCGACGGCGACGCCTCGGAGGTCGGCTGGCTGGTCGTGTTCCAGGACCTGACGGAGATCGCCTCCCTCGAGGAGCAGGTGCG
>JAMOQA010000200.1 GCA_027064265.1 Acidobacteriota bacterium | reverse complement strand
GGGTTCCTGCCCGGTGTCCTGCCGGCCCGGGGTGACGTCTCCCTGCCCGCCACCCGGGAGATCGACCTTCGCTTCGAAACCCCGGACGGCGTCTTCCTCGAGGGCGTCCTCGAGCTGCCGGACCCGGTCCGGGAGGGGGCCCGGCTGCCCCTCGTCGTCCTCGTCCACTCCCACGGCCGCGACCGGACCAGCCTCCTGCCCCTCGCCGACGCCCTCGCCGGCCGCGGCTACGCGGTCGCCCTGATGGACCAGCGGGGTCACGGGGCGTCCCGCTCGACGCGGGACCGCCGGATCTACGCCTTCCCCCTGCTCCCGGCGAGAGAGCTGAAGAAGGCCCGTGAGGACCAGGTCCTCCTCCTGCGGGAGCTCGCCGGCCGCCCGGAGGTCGACACCTCCCGGGTGGCCTTCGTCGGCGTCGGGTACGGGGCGCTGATCGCCGCGGCGGCAGCGGCCCGGCTGCCCGAGGTCCGCGCCCTCGTCCTCGTCGACGTCTCCGACCCGGTCGCCGGCTACCGGCCGGACCGCGATCTCGGCCTCTACGACCGGCGGCCGGTCCTCCTGGTGGCGTCGGCGTTCCCGGAGTCCCGGGCCCGGGCCCGCCGCCTCGCCGAGTACGGTTCCGGCGAGCGGAAGATCGTGGCCCTCGAGGCGTACGAGGAACGGGACCGGCTCCTGCCCGCGGGGAGTCCCGGAATCGCCGCGATCCTGGACTGGCTGGCCGAACACTTTCCGCCCCCCGGGCAGGCGACGGGCTCCGCCGACCGATGACCCGGCCCTCGGCGCGGTTCCTCCTCGCGCTGCTCGTCCTCCTGGCGCTGGTGGCCTGCGGCGAGCCGGGCGAGGACGTCGGGACGCGACGGGAGGTCCGCTTCCCGGTCGCCTACGACATCTCGACCCTGGACTTTCCCCGGGCGACCGACACGACCACCCGGCAGCTCCACGGCCTGGTGTGCGACTCGCTCCTGCGCCTCGATGCCCGCCTGCGGTTCGTACCCCGCCTGGCCCGGACGTGGGAGTGGTCGGACGACCACCTGGCGATCACCTTCCACCTGCGGGGGGATGCCCGCTGGCAGGACGGGCGACCCGTGACGGCGGCGGACGTGGCGCGCACCCTCGCCGTCCTCCGGGATCCCGGGCGCACCAGCGCCGACCAGGTCCAGGCGTACGCGGCGATCCGGGCGGTCGAAACGCCCGACGAACGAACCGTCGTCGTCCGCTTCCGCGAGCCGAACGCCTCGGCCCTCTACCTCTTCCTCGCTCCACTCCTGCCTCCCGGCGGTCCCCCGGCGCCCGGAGAGCTGCCGGTCGGGTGCGGCCCCTGGAAGCTCGTGCGCTGGGAGAAGGACCAGCGCCTAGTCCTCGCGGCCAACCGGGACTACTGGGACGGCCCCCCCGGCGTCGACAGGCTGGTCATCGAGGTCCTCCGGGACTACGGGACGCGGCTCAACGCCCTCGAGGCGGGCCGGATCGACTGGACCGGGCTCTTCCCCGAGCAGTGGGAACGGCTGAAGGACGACACGTCCTTCCGGGACCGGTTCGACATCCTCGAGGGACGCATCCTCTTTTACTGGTACATCGCCTGGCGGATGGACGGGTCGAACCCCTTCTTCGCCGACGCCCGGGTGCGGCGGGCGATGACCCTCGCCATCGACCGCCAGCGGTACGTGGAGACGATCGGGCGCGGCCAGGCCGAGGTCGCCGTCACGTCCTTCCACCCGGAGATGGCCTGCTTCGACCGGACCCTGCGGCCGCTCCCCTTCGACCCGGCGCGGGCCCGGGCGCTCCTCGCCGAGGCGGGCTGGGTCGACCGGGACGGGGACGGGGTCCGCGAGAAGGACGGCATCCCCTTCCGGTTCCGGCTGCTCTACCCGGCGACGACCCGGCAGAACGACCGGATCGCCGCCTTCGTCCAGGCGAACCTGCGGGACGTGGGCGTCGCGATGGAACTCGACCCCCGCCCCTGGGCGGCCTTCCTCGAGGAGGTCCACGGGAGGAAGTTCACGGCGGTGATGTCCGGGTACCGGCTCGACCCGGACCCGGACCCGTGGGCGCTCTGGCATTCCTCTCAGGCGGACGAGGGGTACAACTACGCCGGGCTTCGCGACCCCGAGATCGACCGGTGGATCGAGGAAGCCCGCCGCACCTTCGACGGGGCCGCCCGCGAGGAGCTGTACCGCAAGATCCAGCGCAGACTCCACGAGCTGCAACCGGACACCTTCTTCTTCTACCCGGTGACGCGCTACGCGGTCCGCCGGGGCCTGCGCGGCTTCGTCCCCTCCCCGATCGGCCCGGTCAGCGCGTGGCCCGGCCCGTTCGCCTGGCGCTGGGAGTCCGCCGGGAAGCGCTGAGAGGCTGCGATGGCGCCCCGGGCATCCCGTCCCCGCACCGTGCCGGCCCGGCTCTCCCGTCTTCTCGAGCGGCTGGGCTCCCTGGCGGTCACCGCGATCGGGGTCACGCTCCTCGCCTTCGTCGTGCTCTCCCTGGCCCCCGGGGACCCGCTCGCGGCCCGGGCGGACGCGGAGCGGGGCCTCGCCCTCGACGCCGCCCGGCGCGCCCGCCTCGAACGGGAGCTCGGGCTGGACCGGCCCCTGCCGGTGCGGTACCTCCGCTGGCTCGGCGCCGCCTGCCGGGGCGACCTCGGAAGGTCGTGGCGGACGGGCCAGCCGGTCACCCGGGAGATCGCCGCCCGGCTTCCCGCCACCCTCGAGCTGAACCTGGCCGCCCTGCTCCTGGTCCTCGGTATCGGGGCTCCCCTGGGCTGGTGGATGGCGATCCGGGCGGGGACCGGCGCCGAGCGGACCGCCGGGTTCCTGGTCCTCGCGCTCTACGCGGTCCCGTCGTTCTGGCTGGCGCTCCTGCTCCAGCAGGTCCTGGCCGTCGAGTGGCGGATCCTTCCCCTCTATGGCCGGCCGGCGATCGCCACCACCGGCCTGGCGAGACACCTCCGCCACCTGGTGCTCCCTGCCCTCGCCCTCGGGCTCCACCAGCTCGCCTTCTACGCCCGGTTCGCCCGGGACACGGCCCTCGCCGGGCTGGCGGCGGGGCACGCCCGGCTCGCCCGCGCCCTCGGCGAGTCG
>JAMOQA010000199.1 GCA_027064265.1 Acidobacteriota bacterium | reverse complement strand
GGGGAACGCCGGGCCGGCCGCGAGCGCCAGCAGGACGAGGGAAACGACGGGCACGGTCCTCACGGGGCCAACGTTGGGGCCCCGGGACTCGCCGGGCCAGCCGCCCCGCTCCTCAGGCTCCCGCGAGCCGCTCCACCACCGCCGGGGCCTCCGCCAGGGCCCGGTCGACGCCGTCCGGATCCCTGCCGCCCGCCTCGGCCAGGTCGGGCCGGCCGCCACCGCCCCCCTGGACGTGGGCCGCGAGCTCCCGGATCAGCGCCCGGGCGTCGAGCCGCCCGCGCGCCTCCTCCCCGAGGGCGACGAGCAGCTGGGCCTTCCCACCGTCGGCCGCGCCGAGCACCACCACCGCCGCCGGGTCCTTCTGACGGAGCTGGTCCGCGAGGTCCCGGCGGGGCCCCTTCCCCAGCCCGTCGACCCGGCGGGCGATCACCCGGAGCCCGCCGACCTCGACGGCCTCCTCGCCCCCGCCCCGGGCGCGGGCCAGCTCGAGCCGGAGGGCCTCCATCTCCTTGCCCAGGCGCTTCGCCTCCTCGAGACGCCGGGCGACCGCCGCCGGGACCTCCGCGGGAGACGTCCCGAGGGCTCGCGCCGTCTCCTCGAGGGAAGCCCGCCACTCCTGGACCCGGGCCAGGGCCGCGGGGCCCGCCACCGCCTCGATCCGGCGCACCCCGGCCGCCACCCCCCGCTCGGAAAGCACCAGGAACGGCCCGATCTCGCCGGTCCGGGAGCAGTGGGTCCCCCCGCACAGCTCCATCGACGCCTCGCCGATCCGGACGACCCGGACCCGCTCCCCGTACCGGTCCCCGAAGAACGCGATCGCCCCCGACGAGAGCGCTTCCTCCAGGGGAACCTCGGCGGTCTCCACCGGCAGGTCCTCGACGATCCGGGCGGTCACCCAGGCCTCGATCTCCCGGCGGGTGTCCTCGTCGATCCCCTCGTAGTGGCTGAAGTCGAAGCGGAGCCGGTCCGGGGCGACCAGGGACCCGGCCTGGCGCACGTGGGTGCCGAGGATCCGCCGCAGGGCCGCGTGGAGCAGGTGGGTCGCCGTGTGGTGCCGCCGCACCGCCGCCCGGTGCTCCGGGTCGACCGACGCCACGACCATCGCGCCGGGAGCCAGGGTCCCGGCCTCCACCTCCACCCGGTGGAGGATCACCCCCTCCGCCGGCGAGACGGTGTCGACCACCCGGGCGCGGACGTCGCCGCCGGCCAGCCGGCCCCGGTCGCCCACCTGGCCGCCGGACTCGGCGTAGAACGGGGTCTCGTCCAGGATCACGTCGCCGGTCTCCCCGGCGGCGAGGGCCGGCACCTCGCTGCCGTCCCGGAAGACCCCGAGCACCCGGGCGGCCTCGACCTCGAGGGTCCCGTACCCGAGGAACCGGGACCCCTTCCCGCGCCACGGGATCCAGACCTCGGCCGCGGCGGCGGTCGCCGCGGCGTCCCCCCCGGCCACCTTCGCCCGGGAAGCCTCCACGTGGCGCTGGCGGGCCGCCGCCCACCCGGCTTCGTCGAGGGTCATCCCCCGCTCCTCGAGGGCGTCCCGCACCAGGTCGAGGGGCAGCCCCCGCTCGCTCTCGAGGACGAACGCCTCCTCCCCGGGGAAGACGGTCTCCCCCCGGCCGAGCAGCTCCTCGATCCGCTCCTCGAGCAGCTCGAACCCGGCGGCCAGGGTCCGGTCGAACCGCTCCTCCTCGCGGCGGACGATCCGCTCGATCATCTCCCGGTGCTCGCGGAACTCGGGGTAGGTGTCCCCGAGGACCGCGACCACGTCCCGCACGTGCCGGTGGAGGAACGGGACCGGGAGCCCGAGGAGCCGCCCGTGGCGCAGGGCCCGGCGCAGGATCCGCCGGAGCACCGCTCCCCGCTTCTCCGGCCCGGGAATGATCCCCTCGGCGACGAGGGCGGTGATCGCCCGCAGGTGGTCGGCGATCACCCGGAGCGAGACGTCCTTTTCCCGGTCCTCTCCGTACCCGATCCCGGCCTCCTGGGCCAGCGAACGGAGGATCGGCAGGAAGAGGTCGGTGTCGTAGTTGCTGGGCACCCCCTGGAGCACGGCGGTCAGCCGCTCGAGCCCGGCGCCGGTGTCCACCGAGGGGGCCGGCAGTTCCCGCGCCGTCCCGTCCGGCTGCAGGTCGTACTGCATGAAGACCAGGTTCCAGATCTCGAGGAACCGCTCGGGGTCGGTCCCGGGGGTCGCCGCCGCCGGATCGTCCGGGCGCAGGTCGACGTGCAGCTCGGTGCACGGCCCGGCGGGGCCGGTGTCCCCCATCTGCCAGAAGTTCTCCTTGCGGGGCAGCGCGACGACGCGCCCTTCGGGGAGGTCGGTCTCGGAGACCCAGAGCCGCGCCGCCTCCTCGTCCGCCGGGAACTGGTCGTCCCCGGCGAAGACCGTCGCCCAGAGCCGGTCCGCCGGGATCCCGTAGACGCCGGTGACCAGCTCCCACGCCCAGGCGATCGCCTCCCGCTTGAAGTAGTCCCCGAAGGAGAAGTTCCCCAGCATCTCGAAGAAGGTGTGGTGGCGCGGGGTGCGTCCGACCTCCTCGAGGTCGTTGTGCTTGCCGGAGACCCGCAGGCACTTCTGGACCGAGGTCGCCCGCCGGTAGGGACGCGTCTCCCTCCCGAGGAACACCCCCTTGAACTGGTTCATCCCCGCGTTCGCGAAGAGGAGGGTCGGATCCCGGGGGAGCACGAGGGGGCTCGAGGGGACCACCTGGTGGCCCCGCTCGGCGAAGAACTCGAGGAACTTCCGGCGCACGTCACGGGATTCCATCGTCGTCGACCTCGTCGAGAAGGGCCCGGACCTCCCCGGCCGCGAACCCCTGGCGAACCATCTTCCGGAAGAGCCGGGCCCGTTCCCCCGGGTCCCGCGGGACCCCGCCCGGCGAGAGGCGGGAGAGGGCCGCCCGGGCCCGCTCCCTGTCCTCCTCCCGGGGATACGCCGCGTCGACCGCCTCCCGGGCCAGCTCCCCGTCGATTCCCCGGGCCAGCAGTTCGCGGAAGACGCGGAGGGAACCCCGCCGGCCCTCCCGGGCCCGCCGGGCCGCGTGATTATAGGCAACCTCCCGGTCGTCGACGTACCGCAGGCGGCGGAGACGGGCGAGGACCTCGTCGATCGCCGCGTCCGGCACC
>JAMOQA010000198.1 GCA_027064265.1 Acidobacteriota bacterium | reverse complement strand
GTCCCGAGGATGTCCCCCGGCAGCAGGTCCGGGGTGAACTGGATCCGCTGGAAGTCCAGCCCGATTGCCAGGGCGAAGGCTCGCACGAGAAGGGTCTTCGCCGTGCCCGGCGGGCCCTCGAGGAGCAGGTGGCCCCGGCAGAGCAGGCCGCAGAGGAGCAGCTCCACCTGGTCGCCCATGCCGACGACCACCCGGGCGACCTCGGTCGCGACCCGGTCGCGGAGGGTACCGATCTCATGAACGTCCATCGACGATCTCCTTGTAGACGCGGTGGGCGTCCCGGCAGAGGGCGAGGAGTTCCCGTTCCCGCACGCCGGGCCGCGATGCCAGGAGCCGCGCCGCCCCGGCGAGCCGTTCCCAGTCGGCGCCCGCGGCGCTGCCGGCGAGGCGGGACCGGAGCAGGGCGTGCCGTTCCCGGCGGGAGGTCGGGGGCAGGCGGAAGTGCCGCGCGAGCCGATCCTCGAGCAGCTCGAACCACGCGAGGGTCGCCTCGCCGTCCACCGGGACCCGGGCGAGCAGGCGGGCGGCCTGGTGCGCGAGACCGGCGGAACCCCGGGGCGGGGACGGCCCCGCTGCGGGGACCGGGCGCCCGAACCTGCCGGCAGAGACGAAGAACACGAGGGAGAGGAGGAGCAGGGCCTCGAGGGTGGCGAGGAGGAGAGGGGGACGGAGCAGGGCCCGCCACGGCGACGGGACCTGCCGGATCCCGTGGATTCCCTCGTCGAGGACCACCCGGCGCACGCCGAGGGACTCGGTGAAGAAGCCGAGCACGAAGGCGGCGTTCCCGCCCAGCCGGAGGCCCGCGTTGTCCAGGAGGTCGGGGTCGGCGATCACGTAGACGGGCAGCGGCGTGGCCTGGACGACCAGGGCGCCGGCCTCGTGCCGCACCAGGGGGAGCGGCTGGAGCCGACCGCCGTCCCCCCCGGGAAGCTCGAGCAACTGGGGGGCCGGCAGCTCGGGAGGATCGCCCCCGACGCCGTGCCAGCCGGCGGGATCGAGGCGCTCCGGACGTATCACCCGTGGACGGGCGGCCGGGGCGAGGACGAAGATCTCCTCGAGGCAGCGTTCCGCCCGGTCGACGGGGAGCATCTCGAGGGAACGCACCCACCCGGGCCGCGCCGGGTCGGGGATCGGCTTCCACTTCGGGAGGACGACGACGACGAACGCCCGGGCCGCGATCCCCGCGGAGAGCAGCCGCCGGAACCGGTCCATGGCGTCGTCGGACGAGGCGTCCGGCTCCGGCAGGAGCAGGAGCGTCTCGTGGTCGAGGGGCGGGATCCCCGCCCCCCGCTCGACCACCACCGGCAGCTCCAGGCGGCGGAGCGCGGCGACGAGGGCCCGGTGCCCGACGGCGGACCGGCTGAAGGCTCCCGCCCCGGCCGTCGTCGGTTCGGGGAGCTTCTCCGGCTCCACGGGCCAGGACAGGGCGACGAGGAAGAGCAGGAGCGACGCCACCGCCAGGAGCACGATCCGCCGGTCCAGGATCGGCTCGTCCCGGCTGGGTGTGGGAAGTGTGCTCACCGGGCCGCTCCCGATGCGCCGGCCAGCGCCGCCGCCTCCCGCGCGAGACGCTCCCAGTCCGCCGCGGAACAGGGACGACCGCCGAAGCGGTACGCCTCCGCCGCGGAGACCAGGGCGCGGAGGGCGGATTTCCGGGCGTCGTCGACCCGGGCGAGACGGAGCAGCTCGCGCGCGGTGGCCGAGCGGGGAGGCGTCGTTCCCGCCGCCTTCACCAGCCGGGCGAGGACCCCGGTGACCAGCAGGTGGGCCGCCTCCGCGTAGCGCCCCGCGGCGGCCAGCGCCGCGGCGCGGTCGGGGGAAGGCGGCTCCGCGACCTCTTCCTCGCGGTCCTCCCCGGCCGAACCCGGTCGGGGGCCCGGCCGGCGCCCCCGGACCCGGCCGGCGACCGCCTCCGCGAAGAGGACTCCGAGCATCGCGAGGACGAGGACGGCCGCGAGGCCGAGGGCGAGCCAGCCGATGATCGGCGCCGCCCATCCCGCGGGCGGCTTCCCGGGCGCCGGGGGGGACGGCGGCGGCAGGGAATGCGAGGCGGAGACGCCGCGGTCGAGGAGCTCCGCCTCCCGGACCTCCGGGCCGGGCGCCCGCCCCGGGAACGACCACTGGATCTCCGGGTCGTCCGGCAGGGCCGGGAGACCGGGGGCCACCGCCGGCATCGCGCGGGCCGGCACGATCCCGGCGAGGAGGGCGAGACCGGCGACGAGGAGCGAGGCCGCCGGCCACCGTCGGGGCGCGGGGCCGGGGCTACTCGAACACGGCGACCAGGTCCTCGACATCGAGCCCTTCCCGGATCCGCCGGAGATCGTGGTACACGAGGGAGTACAGCACGGCGTTGAAGCTGCCCTGGACGATGCTCACGACGAGGTCCAGCAGGTGGGCGGCCTTGAGCGCCTGGGTCCCGAACGTGGAGCCGAGGAACAGGCCCGCCGCGAAGGCGGACCCCTGGAAGACGGCGAAGAGGAGGAGCGCCAGGAGGAAGATCCGGAGCCGGTTCCCCTCGGTCAGCTCGACGCTCCGCTGGATCGCGTCGAACACGCCCCGGTTCTCGACGACCGCCGCCGGGATCGCCACCCACATCATCGTCATCACGAGCAGGCCGGGGAGCAGGCAGAGCATCATGCCGACGGCGGTGGTGAGCCCGACGACGATCGCCACCCCCACCACGGTGGGCAGTCGGACCACCGCGCTCGCCAGGGACGTCCCGATGGTGACCGGCTCTCCGCGGAGGCGCGCCATCACCATGTGGACGCACGCTGCTGCCGCCAGGTTGCCGAGGACGACGGCGAGCCCCAGCAGGACGATGTCGAACCCCTGCCCGACCAGCCAGGGGGGGTGGAAGACGCCCGCCAGCACGGCCGCCCGGTAGACGAGGACCGGCGAGATCACGAGGGCGACCATGGCGAGCACCTGCATCCCATTGCCGAAGACGAGGCCGATGCTGCGCTCGATGACCGAGCCGATCTCGAGCTTCGTCGAGGTCGTGACCGGTTCCATGCCCATCGCGCGTCCTCCCCGTCGATCGCGGGAATCCTACCAGACCGTCCCGCGCCTCAGGGCGGGCAGAGGCCGGGGAGGGGGGTGAAGCTGCCGGGGATGCGGCGGGAGACGGCGGACTC
>JAMOQA010000197.1 GCA_027064265.1 Acidobacteriota bacterium | reverse complement strand
CCCTGGCGGGTCTCCGGGAGAAGGCGACCGAGGCCGCGGCGACCGCGGGCCGGGCGGCGCCGGGCTGGACCGCCGTTCCCGACGCCGGGCCGGTGGACCCGGAGAAGGCTCCCGCCGGCCTGCTCGTGGCGCTCGTGCGCCTGGTCGTCGAGGCGCCCGCGCTCGCCGGCTGAGCCCCGGCTGCGGCCCGCCCGCTCTCCGCGTATCCTTGCCCACCACGCCCATGGCCGCGCGCGTTCATGGGAACGCGGCCGCTCATCACCGGAGGCGGGCCGCCTTCCGGCGGCCCCTACATGTCGCGCGTGCCGAGGTCTCGCGGATGGTGTAGGGGCGGCCGGCAGGCCGCCCGCTGGCCGCGCGAAGCGCACGTCACCCGGTTACGCGGATCGTGCATGGGTGGCCGGGAAGCTGCGCCGCCGCCTGTGAAGGAGGGAGTCCATGCGCACGAAGGTCCTCGTCCCCGTCCTGTTGGTCCTGCTCGCCCTTCCGTTCCTCGCTCTCGCCGCGGGGAAGCGGCCACCCCACCGGGACCGGGCGGTCTACCTGCCGAAGCAGAAGTTCCCCGTCCTCGAGGAGATGCGGAAGAAGGACGAGGAGCAGCGGAAGCGGGAGCAGGAAGAAACGCAGAAGATCCTCGACGAGCTGGAGAAGCAGGAGAAGGAGAAGAAGGACAAGGCCACCGAGCTGCGCTTCGACCTCTCCGGCATCGAGATTCCCGCCGGTCCCGATGCCTTCGAGAAGGCCTGGCACTTCCCGCCGACCCCCCAGTACCGGACCGGCACGTGCTGGTCGTTCTCGACGACGTCGTTCCTCGAGTCGGAGGTCAAGCGGCTGCACGGCCGCGAGATCAAGCTCTCGGAGATGTGGCCGGTCTACTGGGAGTACGTCGAGAAGGTCCGCGGGTACGTGCGCGCCCGCGGAAAGATGCACCTCGGGGAGGGTTCCGAGTCGAACGCCGTGCTGCGGGCCTGGAAGAAGCACGGCATCGTGCCGCGCAGCGCGTACGAGGGGGTGCTCGCGGAGGACGGGCGCTTCGACCATGCGCGCCTGTTCGAGAACATCCGGTCGTTCCTCGAGTGGTGCAAGGGGCGGAACTTCTGGGACGAGGACGTGATCGTCACGACGGTGCGCGCGATGCTCGACCGGGTGATGGGCCCGCCGCCGGAGAGCTTCGAGTGGGAAGGGCGGACGTACACGCCGCGGACCTTCCTCGAGGAGGTCGTCCAGCTGAACCCGGACGACTACGTCGAGTTCCTGTCGACCGAGAAGCATCCCTTCTACACCCGGATCGAGTTCGAGGTGCCCGACAACTGGTGGCACGCGAAGGACTACGTCAACGTGCCCCTCGACGTCTTCTACGGGATCGTGCGGAAGGTCGTCGAGGGGGGCGGGACGATGGCGCTGTCGGTGGACGTCAGCGAGCCGGGGCTGTGGGGGACCCACGACATCGCGATCGTGCCGACGTTCGACATCCCGGGGGACTACATCGACCAGGACTCCCGGGAGTTCCGGATCGCGAACCGGACGACCGACGACGATCACGGCGTGCACCTGGTCGGGTGGACGAAGACGAAGGACGGGCACGAGTGGTTCCTCGTCAAGGACTCGAACCGTTCCTCGCGCCTCGGGAAGTACAAGGGGTACTACATGTACCGGGACGACTACGTGCGCCTGAAGGTGCTCGGCGTGATGGTCCACAGGGACTTCGTCAAGGACATCCTGGCGCGCGTGACGGAGTGACCCCGCCGGGCTGCGCCCGGCGACGGGCGGCCTTCCGGTCGCCCCTGCGGGAGACCACGACCCGCGCATCCTGTAGGGGCCGCCGGCAGGCGGCCCCGGTGCGGCCCGGAGGGCCGCCACGATGGCCGGGCCATTGGCCCGGCACGGGTCGAGCGCGCTCGACCCCTACGGGTTGAGCGCAGGAAAGAAGCTGTAGGGGCGCAGCGTGCTGCGCCCGTGCAGCGTGCTGCGCCCGTGTGCCGCGAAGCGGCGCGCGTGGCCGCCGGTCAGAGGAGCACCTGGAGCTCGACTTCCCCGTCGCGGCGCAGGACCTCCGGCCCGATCACCTCGCCGCGGCGGGTGACGCGGAGGTCGACCCGGGCGTCCCCCACCGGCAGGTCCCGGACCGTCAGCTCCTCGATGCCGTCCGGCAGCCACGGCCGCTCCAGCCGGACGAGCCTCCGTGCCGCGTGGACCGAGAGCCCGAGGCAGGCCTCGACCAGGAAGAAGACCGCCCCGGCCGCCCAGGCCTGGGGCGAACAGGCGACCGGGTAGAGGGTCGGCCCCTCGCCGGGCCGCCGCGGGAACCCGCAGAACAGCTCCGGCAGCCGCTGGATGCCCGAGTACCGGGTCACCTCGAACAGGTCCCCGAGGATCCGGGCCGCTTCCCGCTTGAAGCCGTAGCGGGCGAGCCCCCGGGCCGCGATCGCCGTGTCGTGGGGCCAGACCGACCCGTCGTGGTAGCTCATCGGGTTGTAGCGCGGCGCGCCCGCGTCCACCGTCCGCACGCCCCACCCGGAGTACATGCCGGGAGAGAGCAGTACCTCGGCCGTGCGCCGCGCCTGCTCCCGGGAGGCGCTCCCCGTCCACAGCACGTGGCCCGCGTTCGATGTCCGCACGAGGCACGGACGCTTCTCGCCGTCGAGGGCGAGGGCGAAGGTGCCGAGCTCCTCGCTCCAGAACCGCTCGTGGAGTGCCCGCCGCACGGCGCTCGCCCGCTCCCGCAGCTCCCGGGCCCGGTCGTCCTGGTCGAGGGCGGCGGCGAGGCCGGCGGCTTCCTTGAACGCCGCGTGGACGTACGCCTGCACCTCGACCAGGGCGATCGGCCCCTCCGCGAGCTTCCCGTCGGCGTGAAAGATCGAGTCGTCGGAGTCCTTCCAGCCCTGGTTGCGCAGGCCGGTGGGGCTGCGGCGGCGGTACTCGACGAGCCCGTCGCCGTCCAGGTCTCCCGGGCCGGTGATCCAGCCGATCGCCCGCTCCACGTGGGGCCAGGCTTCCTCGAGGAGTTCCCGGTCGCCGGTGCGACGCCAGGCGGCCCCGGCCAGCATCACGTAGAGGGGTGTCGCGTCCACGGAACCGTAGTAGCGCGCGTACGGCACCTCGCCGGTGGCCGCCATCTCGCCGTGGCGCATCTCGTGG
>JAMOQA010000196.1 GCA_027064265.1 Acidobacteriota bacterium | reverse complement strand
CTCCTCGTGGGCGACGCGGACGAGGGGGCCCGGGAGGAGGCCGCCCGCGCGCTGGACCTGGTCGTCTCCCTCGAGGGAAGTTCTCCCGTCGGGGTGACGGCCAACGGTCTCAAGGCCCTCCTCGGTGGAGCGAAGCGGTTCGATCCCGGAAGCCTGCCCGTCGTCTCCGACGCGGCCCGGGAGGCCCTCCTCGCCGGGGACCTCGCGCGGGTGGCGAGGGAGCTGCTGGACGCGGTGATCCGGGACGCCGCCCGGACCCGGATGGCGTGGGGCGGCGTGCCCCGCATCCCGCCGCGTCCGCCGCGCTACGAGTACCCGGTGGAGCGAGGGATCAGGCAATGACCGAGGGGAAGAAGAAGGGGCTGACGTACCGGGACGCGGGAGTCGACATCGATGCCCAGGACAGGGCGCTCGCGCGGATCCGGGAACACCTGGCGAGCACCCGGACCCCGGGGGTCCTCTCGGACCTCGGGTCGTTCGGGGGGCTCTTCCGGGTGCCCCGGGACGTGGAGGACCCGGTTCTCGTCGCCTCGACCGACGGGGTGGGGACGAAGCTCAAGCTGGCGTTCATGACCGGGCGGCACGACACGGTGGGCGAGGACCTGGTCAACCACTGCGTCGACGACATCCTGGTGATGGGTGCCCGGCCCCTCTTCTTCCTCGACTACTACGCGGTGGGAAAGCTGGACCCGGCGGTGGCCGAGCAGGTCGTCGCCGGGATCGCGCGGGGCTGCCGGGAGAACGGCTGCGCGCTCCTCGGGGGAGAGACCGCCGAGATGCCGGACATGTACACCCCGGGGGAGTACGACCTCGCCGGAACGATCGTCGGGATCGTCTCCCGGGGAGAGATCCTGGACGGGACACGGGTGCGCCCGGGGAACCGTCTCGTGGGCCTCGCCTCGACGGGGCTGCACACCAACGGCTACACCCTCGCCCGCAGGATCGTCTTCGACGTGATGGGCCTCTCCGTCGACGACGAGCTTCCCGGCACGGGGCAGACCGTCGCGGACGCCCTGCTCGCCGTGCACCGCAGCTACCTCCCGGCCCTGGACGAGCCGCTGCGGGCCGGCTGGATCCACGCCCTCGCGCACGTCACCGGCGGCGGGTTGCCGGACAACCTGCCGCGGGTCCTCCCGGAGGGTTGTGCCGCGGAGATCGATCTCGGGTCGTGGGACGTCCCGCCGATCTTCCGCACGCTGCGGGAGGCCGGACAGGTACCCCCGGACGACATGCTGCGAACCTTCAACGTCGGCATCGGGATGGTGGCCGTCGTGCCGGAGGAGCGGTTCGCGGACCTCGCCGCCCACCTGGACGGGCGGGGCGAGCGCTGGTGGGAGATCGGCCGGGTCGTCCGTGGGAACCGGGGGGTCCGGTTCCGGGGGGAGCTGCCGTGAAGAGGGTCGGGATCCTCCTCTCCGGCCGGGGCTCGAACATGGTCGCCCTGGTCGAGGCGATGCACGCGGGGGAGATCCCCGCCGAGCCGGCGATCGTCGTCTCCGACCGACCGGAGGCGCCGGGGCTCGAGCGCGCCCGTTCCCTCGGCGTCGCCGCCGCCGCGGTGCCCCGGAAGGATTACCGGGGCCGGCGGGAGGAGCACGACCGGGCGGTCGCCGCCGTCCTCGACGAGGCCGGGGTCGACATCGTCTGCCTCGCCGGGTACATGCGGATCCTGACCCCGTGGTTCGTCGGCCACTACGAGGGCCGGATGCTGAACATCCACCCGGCGCTGCTTCCTTCCTTTCCCGGCCTCCACGGCCAGCGCCAGGCCCTCGAGCACGGTGTCCGGATCGCCGGCTGCACCGTCCACTTCGTCGACGCCGAGGTGGACCACGGGCCGATCGTGATCCAGGCGGCGGTCCCGGTGCTTCCCGGGGACGACGAGGAGACCCTCTCCGCGCGGATCCTGGCCCAGGAGCACCGGATCTACCCCCTCGCCCTCCGGTGGCTGGCGGAGGGAAGACTGCGGATCGAGGGGCGCCGGGTGGTCCTCGAGGGGGAGGACCCGGGCCTGCCCGGGGCGCTGGTGTCGCCGGCGCCCGTCTCCTGACCGCCCTTCCGGCCTCCCGCCCCGGCAACCGGGGACTGGCGGCCGGCGCCGGGCCGGGACACCCTCCTGCCATGGCCGGCCTGCCCGCGAGCCCCGTCGATCCCGCCCCGCCCGCCCGCCGGCGGGCCCGCCCGGTGACCGCCCTCGAGGACGGCGAGCTCCTGCGGGAGCTCCTCGGGCCCCGGGCCGGGACCGGGCTCGCGCGGGGGGTCGAGGCTGCCGGCGGCCTCGTCGCCCTGCTCGGCGGGGTCGACCGCGGGGAAGGGGAGGCCGCCCGGCTGGGTCCCGGGGCGCTGCGGCGGGCGCGGCTGCTCCTCGAGACGGCCCGGCGGCTCGCGCCCCTGGTTCCGGCCGCCCGGCCGCGGGTGGCCTCCCCGGCGGAGGCCCTCGCCCACGTGGGTTTCCTCGCGACACTTCCCCGGGAGCGCCTGGTCGTGCTCACCCTCGACGGCCGCTCGGGGCTGCTCGCCCGGGAGACGATCGCCGTCGGGGCGGTCAACGCGGTCTCGGCCAGTCCCCGGGACGTGCTCGAACCGGTGATCCGGCGGGGAGGGCTGCGGTTCGTCGTCGCGCACAACCACCCGTCGGGGGACCCGTCCCCGTCGGCGGACGACGTTGCCTTCACGCGGCGAGTCGACCGGGCGGCGCGGCTCCTGGGGCTCCAGTTTCTCGACCACCTGGTGGTCGCCCGGGGCGGGGTGGTCTCCCTCCGGGAAGAGGGCCACCTCTGAGGAACCGTCCTCGACCACCCCGGCGCCGGGGCCGATATACTTCCGGGATCCCCCGCGCGGGGAAGGAGGAGGACCGCGGTGACCCAGGACCCCGAGGCCCGTCCCCGGGACCCCGAGGACGGCGAGAAGGCCCCCGGCGGCCCCGGCGAAGAGGGCCGCGAGGAAACCCCGATCACCCTCGTCTTCAGCGGCATGCAGCCGAGCGGCGAGCTGCACATCGGCAACTGGCTCGGCGCGCTGAAGACCTGGGTGGAACTGCAGGACCGCTACCGCTGCATCTTCTGCATCGTCGACCTGCACGCGCTGACCCAGGTCTACGACCCCGCGGACATGCCTCGGCGGATCCTCGACATGGCCCTG
>JAMOQA010000195.1 GCA_027064265.1 Acidobacteriota bacterium | reverse complement strand
CAGGAAGCGCTTTCCGGCACAATCTGCCAGGAGTCCGGCGATCCGCTCGAGTTCCTGCTCGTCGAGGCCCGTCTCCTCGGCGACACGGCGCAGGCTCCAACCGCCCGGGGCCGGGGCACGGGGCGTGGCAGCGAGGGCGAGGGCGAGGGCTCCCTCCCACCCGGGAGGCACCCGGAGGACCGTGTCGCCACCCTCGTCATGGATGCCGGCAAGGGGACCGATGGCGACGACCCGGGCGCCCCGGGCCCGGGCGGCCCGGAGCCAGGCAGCCTCGCGGGCCCAGCCCCCCGCGGAATCGACGCTCCACGCGAGGACCACGTCACCGGCGCCGGGACTCGCCTCCCCGAGGGAGAGGAGGCTCTCCCGCGGGACCAGCCCGGCGAGGCGGCGGGCCAGGCGCCAGGGCGCATGGGGAATCCGGACCAGGTGCACCGGCACCCCGAACCGGGCGACCCGGTGGGGGATCGTCAGGAGCTGCCGGGGAAGGGTTTCCGGCTCGACCCAGAGAAGGTGCTCCGCCCGTCCCCCCAGCACCCCGGCCAGCCGGTCGATCGCTTCCCCGGGCCGCCCTTCTTCCATCTCGTGTCCGCCGCCCGGCAGGCGACGGCCCGCGCGCGGCAGGAGTGGCCGGCGGGGACGGCCGGGCCTCCGCTCCTCCCGCCAGGCCTCGAGGCACCACGGGCAGGGCCCCCCCGCCGGTTCTGCTTCGAACCCGAGGAGACGATCCCGCTCCACGAGGGCGAGGGGCCGGCAGGAGGCCGGGCACCCTCCCGCCGGGAGGACCGGGACGGACTCGATGCGCCGGCTCATGGATCCTCCAGCGCCGGGACGAAGACCCGGAAGGTCGTCCCCCGGCCGGGGACCGAGTCGACCTGGATCCGCCCTCCCGCGCGGTGGACCAGCCCCCAGGTGACGAAGAGACCGAGGCCGGTCCCCGGGGAGTCCTCGCCACCGTGGAAGGGTTCGAAGATGTGGGGGAGGAGGTGTTCCGGTACGCCGGGCCCGGTGTCCGCCACGTCGATCTCCACTTCCCGGACACCGGCCAGCCAGCGGGTGCGGAGGGCCAGCTGGCCTCCCCCCGGCATCGCGCCGATCGCGTTCAGCAGCAGGTTGAGGAGCACCTGGTAGAGGTGCTGCTCGACGATCCGGACCGGGGGCAGGTCGTCGGCGAGGGAGACCCGGAGGCGGATCCCCTGGTGGCGAACCGGGACCTGGATCAGCTCCAGCGCCTCGAAGGCAACCCGGTTGACGTCGGCCGGGTCGGAGCGGCCCCCGTCGCTGCCCCGGTGGAGGTCGAGGAGATCGGAGACGATCCCGCGGATTCGCTCGACCCCCTTCCGCACCCGGTGCCATGCCTGCCGCACCGACGGATCGCGGGAGAGCCCCGGCTCGAGCAACGCCAGGTGCATCAGGATCGCCTGGAGCGGGTTGTTGATCTCGTGGGCCACGCCGGCGGCGATCCGCCCGGTCACCGCCAGGCGATCGGCCTGCCAGATCCGGCGCTGCAACCGGTTGCGCTGGGTGACGTCCCGCAGGACGACGTGGGCCCCACCGGTTCCCGGCCCTTCTCCGGGCACCAGGGTCGCGCTGGCGCTGATCTCGAGCTCCGTGCCGTCCAGGCGCCGCACGCGGGTCTCGAAGTCGCTGATCCTCCCGGTACCCTGGAGCAGGCGCACCACCGAGAGCACCCGGGGGCGTTCCGCGGCGGGGACGAACCGGACCAGGTGGCGCCCGACGAGCGCCTCCTCCGGCCAGCCCGCCGTCTCCCGCACCGCCCGGTTGACCTCCCGGATGCGGCCCCGTCCGTCGACCAGGACGTGCATGTCGGGACTGCCGTCGAACAGGACCCGGAGCCGGGTCTCCGCCCGTCGCCAGGCGCCGGCGTACCGCCCCGCCAGCCCCTCGGTCCCCCGGAGCCAGCGGGAGAGCGCGGGAGCGACATCCCGCCCGGAGGCCCGGAGCAGCTGGATCCCCGCAAGGCGCCCTTCTCCATCGAACTCCGGCCGGCAGGCCACGAGGACGCCCGGGGCGGGATTCCCGGGCAGGAGCCAGTGCCGACCGCCGACGAGGCCTCCCGCCCGCATCCAGCGGATCGCCCGGAGGATCTCTCCGCGCATCCGTCGGTCGGGGACCCACTGCACGAGGACCGCGGCCGGGTCGGCGCCGTCCGGCAGGCGACCCGCCGGATCGAGCAGCAGTTCGGCGACGCCGGCCCCGGGAGGCGGCCCGCCGCCACCGGTGCCTCCCCCCCGGGCGCCCGGGGCGCCGTCGCGTTCGTGGGCCATGGGCTATGCCTGGAGCAGCTCGTCCAGGTAGGCGAGGAGCCGGTCGAGATCCACCGGTTTCCTGAGGAAGAGGTCCGCGCCGTAGAGCAGGGAGCGCTCGCCGTTCTCCTTCCCCCCGTACCCGGTCAGGATGACGATCTTGAGATCGCGCCCTTCGGCCAGTTCGCGCAGGCGTCGGCACACGGTGAAACCGTCCATGCCGGGCATCGCCAGGTCGAGCAGCACCAGGTGGGGCCGGAACCGGGCGACCTGGTAGCCCGCCTCGAAGCCGTCCGCGGCCGTGCGTACATCCCAGCCGCGGCCCGTCCCGAGGGCGAAGGCGAGGCCGCGTCGGACGTCCTCGTCGTCGTCGACCACCAGGACCCGGGGTGCCGGGACGAGATCGGCTCGACCCTCCCCTTGCCGGATCTCCGTCAGCGTGGACACCGTGGCATCCCTCCCCGCTG
This sequence comes from Acidobacteriota bacterium, assembly GCA_027064265.1. Classification (GTDB taxonomy): domain Bacteria; phylum Acidobacteriota; class Polarisedimenticolia; order J045; family J045; genus JAMOQA01. Next base: position 426 of record JAMOQA010000195.1, on the reverse strand, counting down.
GGCCCAACCCCTCCGTCGTTCGGTACGAAGTACCTGTTTCCTGCGGCGCCCGGGTAACCAGATTGTACGTCGACACCCCCGCCTGGACCACGAGAATTCGGGCAATGCGACGAGTTCGCGAAAGAATGCGAACAGCCAGGCGGAAAGTGCCCCGTCACTCCAGGTAGCCCGCGGCGAAACCGCCGTCGACCACCGTCACCTCGCCGGTGAGCCCCGCGGATTCCGGCGAGAGCAGCCACGCGAGGGCCCGGGCAACGTCGTCCGCACGGACCAGCCGGCCCGCCGGGTGGCGCGCCCGGAGCCGCTCGAGAAACCCCTCTCCCCGGGCCCGGGCCGCCGCGAGGAGCATCCCGGCCTCGACGGGCCCCGGACAGAGGGCATGGACCCGGATCCCCTCCGGGGCGTGGTCCAGGGCGAGGGCGCGGG
>JAMOQA010000194.1 GCA_027064265.1 Acidobacteriota bacterium | reverse complement strand
GGGCCGTCCCCGGAGGGCGGGTCCGTCGGCGGCGGTGCGCACGAAGGCGTTCCAGGAAAGGTCGTCCCGGTCGATCGGGTCCAGGTCGGAGAGGGCGGGGAAGGCATCCCGGATTTCCTGCCGGGCCGTGGCGGCGGCCTGCCAGGGGGGGCCGACCACCAGGGGGAGAAGGAACCCGGTGCCCGCCAGCAGCAGGAGGATCCCGCCCGCCGCCAGGATCGCGATCCGGGCGAACCAGCGGGCCGGGCGCGAGGGACCGGCGAGGACCAGCAGGTGCAGGAGGAAGCCGGCGGCGAAGAACGCGAGCAGGCCCCGCTCCCCGGCCATCCAGGCCCGGGCTCCCGCGCCGTGGTCGATGCCGAGGACCCCGGGAAGGAACCAGGTGGCGCCGGCGCCGCAGGCGGTGACCGCCCGCGCCAGGAGCCGGGCGCCGGCGAGAGCCGCCACGACCGGGTAGACGGGCGTCATCGCGAGGAGCCAGCGTCGGCGCAGCCTTCGGCGCAGCGAGAGGAAGGGGGCGCCGGGCACGTCCTCGAGGGGCAGGAGACCCAGCAGGGCGATCCAGAGGCCCAGGTCCAGGGCGAACATCAGGAGAATGGCGATCCTCGTCCCGTGGAGCGGCCAGGGCTCCCAGAAGGACGGGGCGGGAAACTCCCCGGCTGCCGCGAGCTGGCGGGCGAGGGTGGCGAGGATCCCGCCGTATCCCGCCACCAGGGGCAGGGCGACGACCAGGATCGTGATCCCGCCCGCCAGGAGGGCGAGCAGGCGGGCGCCTCGGGGAGCCCTGCCGGGGACGGCGTCTCTCATGGGCCCCCATTCTGCAGGATCCCGCCCCCGCCGGCTTCCCGGCCGGCCCTCAAGCGAAGGGCGCGGCGGGCCGATAAGCGTGCGGGGTCCCGTGTCGCGCACGGGCGAGCCGCCCGTGGGGCCCGGCGAGGAGAGAGGATGAGCGAACGCCTCGAAACGCTGACCGGATTGCTCGACGAAGTCAGGCGCGCCGCGGAGTCCTGGGACCCGGAGGCGAAGGGGTCTTCCGAGGGCCTGGCGTGGGCGCTCGACGACCTCAAGGACGCCCTTCCTCCCGGGCGGGAGGACCTGGCCGCCCTGGTGCAGCAGGCCCGGGACACCCTCGAGGGAGCCGAGGAACTGGGCGAGGAGGAGCGGAAGAAGGTCCGGGAGACCCTTTCCCTCCTCGTCGAGACGATGGGGCAGCTCCTGGCGGGAGACGGCGGCGAGGCCGACGCCGCCGGCGGCGGCGAGGAGACCGGCGAGGGGAATGACGGGAACGCGGGAGAGCCGGAGGGGGAGGAAGAAGAAGAAGAGATCCCGTTCGTGCTCCTCCCGGAGGAGCCGGACGTCGAGCTGATCGGCGAGATGGTCACCGAGAGCAAGGAGCTGCTGGAGAACGCCGAGGCGGCCCTGCTCACGCTGGAGACCGACCCGGAGGACGAGGAGGCGATCAACACGGTCTTCCGGGCCTTCCACACCCTCAAGGGAACGTCCGCCTTCCTCGGGCTCGAGGCGATCTCGGAGCTCGCCCACCGGGCGGAGACCCTGCTCTCCCGGGTGCGCGACAAGGAGATCCGTTACGGCGGACCGTATGCCGACCTGGCGCTCCGCAGCGTGGACCTGCTCAAGGAACTGCTCGACCTCGTCGTCGCCGGGGCCGCCGGCGAGCGGGTCGATCGCCCGGAGAACTACGACCTGCTGATGCGCCAGCTGGCGGACCCGGACCGCTACGCCGCCGAGGCCGGCGAGGAGGAGCCGCCCCTGCCCCATGCCCGGGTCGGCGACATCCTCGCCTCCGAGGGGAAGGTCCCGGACGAGGTGATCCAGCAGGTCGAGAAGGAAAAGGGCGACAAACCCCTCGGCGAGGCCCTGGTGAAGGCCGGCGCGGCCAGGGTGACCGACGTCGCCGATGCCCTCCGGAAGCAGAAGCGCCTCGACCGCGTGCGCCGGTCGGTCGATGCGTCGGTCCGCGTCCGCACCGATCGCCTCGACCGGCTGATCGAGATGGTCGGCGAACTGGTGATCGCGCACTCGATGGTCGCCCAGGACCAGGTGGTCACCGACGGCGCCCACTACGACCTGATCCGGAAGATCACCCACATGGGGAAGATCGTCCGCGAGCTCCAGGACCTGTCCATGTCGATGCGGATGGTCCCGCTCCGCGCGACCTTCCAGAAGATGAACCGGCTGGTTCGCGACGTGGCGCAGAAGGTGAAGAAGAAGGTCGTCCTGGTCACCGAGGGGGAGGACACCGAGATCGACCGGAACATGGTCGACGCGATCGGGGATCCCCTGGTCCACATGATTCGCAACGCCGTCGACCACGGCCTCGAGACCGAGGAGGAGCGCCTGGCCGCGGGGAAGCCGCCGGTCGGCACCGTGCGCCTCTCGGCGTGTCACTCGGGCGGTTCGGTGGTCGTTGCGATCGAGGACGACGGGCGCGGCCTCGACCGGGACAAGATCGTCCAGAAGGCGATCGAGCGCGGCGTGATCGACTCCGACAAGGGACTCTCCGACTCGGACGTCTTCCAGCTGATCTTCGAGCCCGGCTTCTCGACGGCGGACAAGGTGACGGACGTCTCGGGGCGCGGGGTCGGCCTCGACGTGGTCAAGAAGAACATCGAGGCCCTGCACGGACGGGTCGACATCGAGTCGGAGCGCGGGAAGGGCACGGTCTTCCGCATCTACCTGCCGCTGACCCTGGCGATCACCGACGGAATGCTGATCCGCTGCGGGTCCGAGCGGTACATCCTGCCCACCGCCAACATCGTGATCACCTTCCAGCCACGTCAGAAGGACCTCTCGACGGTCGCCGGGCAGGGAGAGATGGTCCTGTTCCGCGACCGGCTGATCCCCATGTTCCGGCTCGGGCGGCTGTTCGGGATCCCGGACGCGGTCGAGGAGCCGACGAAGGGGCTCCTCGTCATCGTCCGGGGTGGAGACCGGGATTACGCGCTGCTGGTCGACGAGCTCCTCGGCCAGCAGCAGATCGTCGCGAAGTCCCTCGGCCAGGGGATCGGCAAGGTGCCGGGTGTTTCCGGCGCCGCGATCCTCGGTGATGGCCGCGTCGGCCTGATCCTCGATCCACAGGGGCTCGGCGCCCTGGCCCGCAGGGGCTCGGGTGCCTTCGACATGATGGCGGTCTAGCGAGGC
>JAMOQA010000193.1 GCA_027064265.1 Acidobacteriota bacterium | reverse complement strand
GACCCCCGGGTGGAACGGCGGTTCGCGCCGGGGCCCCGGGAGGTCCTGGTCCCGGGAAGCGCCGAGGGCTTCCTCGCGGGTGGCTGCCTCGCCGTCCTCGCCGCCCTCGCCGGCACCCCCTGGCAGCCGGACCTCGAGGGGTGCGTCCTCTTCCTCGAGGAGGTCGGGGAGGCGCCCTACCGGGTCGACCGGATGCTCTGGCAGCTCCGGGAGAGCGGGATGCTCCGCGGGGTCGCCGGCCTCGTGTTCGGCCAGTTCGTCGGCTGCCGGCCGGCCCCCGGGCGGCCGTCGCGCCCGCTCCGGACCGTGCTCCGCGAACATGCCGAGGCCCTCGGGATTCCCGCCCTCGCGGGCCTGCCGGTCGGGCACGGGCCGCGGATGCGGGTCCTGCCGCTCGGGTACCGGGCGCGGCTCGACGCGGAGGCGGGCGAGCTCGCCGTGCTGCCGCCGGCGTGACGGAGAAGGGGATGGTCGAGCGGTCCGGCGACAAGGCCGCCCCGGTGGCCCTGGTGGTCGCCTACGACGGCCGGGAGTTCGCCGGGTGGCAGGTCCAGCCGGACCACCCGACCGTGCAGGGGGTCCTCGAGGTGGCCCTCGGCCGGGTCCACGGTGTCTCCCCCGGGACGGTCCGGATCGTCGGCGCCGGGCGGACCGACGCGGGGGTCCACGCGCTCGGCCAGGTCGCGAGCTACCTCCCGCCGACCCCGCGTTCGCCGGAAGTGCTCCGGGCCGCCCTCGCGGGGCTGCTCCCCGAGACCGTGCGCGTGCTGGCGGTGCGGGAGATGCCCGCGGAGTTCCATGCCCGCGGTTCCGCGGCGGGGAAGGTCTACCGCTACCGGGTCGTCAACCGGGAGCTCGCGCTTCCCTTCGAGGCGCCGTTCGCCTGGCACGTCCGGGCGCCGCTCGACCTTGCCGCGATGCGGGCCGCCGCGGCGCACCTCGTCGGCCGGCACGACTTCGCCGCGTTCCAGACCGCGGGCTCGCCGACGGAGACGACCGTCCGGACCCTGCACCGGCTCGACGTGCGCGAGCGCCCCGGCGGGGTCGTCGAGGTCGAGGCGGTGGCGGACGGGTTCCTCTACCGGATGGTCCGCAACCTGGTCGGGCTGCTGGTCGAGGTCGGTCTCGGCCGCCGCCCGCCGGACGACGCGGCCCGCGTCCTCGCTGCCCGCGATCGCTCCGCCGCCGGTCGCACCGCCCCGGCGCGCGGCCTCTGCCTCGTCCGCGTCCTCTATCCTCCGGGCCTCGACCCGCTGGAGCCGGCCTGACGCCCGCGGCGGGAAGCTCAGCCCAGGCGGCGCAACGCCAGGAAGAGCAGCGGGACCAGCACCCCGGCGAGGACGAGCCACTTGCCGCGGCCGGCGAGGCCGTGCTTCCCCTTCAGCAGGAAGGGGCCGGAGAGGCCGAGGAAGAGGAGGGCGAGGGCGAAGAGGTCGGCCACCCAGGTCCAGGCGCCCTTTCCCTTGTTGAGGTGGAGCCAGTTCAGGTCGTAGAGAACGAACCGCTCGTGGGGACGCTCGACGACGGCGTGCCCCGCGGCGGTGTCCGCCGTCACCGTCCAGCCCTCGTAGAAGAGCCTGACGTCCGTCGGGGTCGAGCGGAAGACCTCCCGGGGCGGGCCCGGGAGGTCGAGCAGCTCGACGAGACGCGCCGCCGCCTCCTCCCGGCTCGCCGGGGTGAACGGCGGGAAGGTCCGTTCCTCGACCTCGAAGCGGTAGTTCGGGTTCCAGTCCGCGACGTGGTTGACCGCGATCCCGGAGATCGCGTAGGCGACCACGAGGAACGCGGCCAGGTACCCGACGTCCCGGTGGAGGTCGCGGAGCAGCTTCCGGAAGCGGAAGGGGCGGCGGGCGGCCATCGGCGGGTCCGGGGGGACGGCCTCAGAAGTGCACGACCGCCCCGGTGCCCCGGATCATGTAGAAGGTCACCGGCCCCTCGACGGACGAGGGATCGAACTCCTCGCCGTGTTCCTCGGCGTGGTGCTTCGCCCGCGCGAGGGCCTGTTCCTTCGAGAGGACAACCTTCACGAACGTCCCCTCGACCTCCGCCCGGTGGCCGACCACCTCGGCGGGGAAGACCATCACGCCGTCCTGCACCTTGAACCGGATCGACTGGAACTCCTTGTCGCCGGCGATCTCCATCCAGCAGCCCCGCTTCTTGCAGACGCCGGTGACCAGTCCCTCGACCCGGACCGGCTTGTCCACCCACTTCTCCGGGTGTTCCAGGAGCTCGGAGACCTTGACGAGGGGTGCCTTCCCGACTCCCTCGCCGAAGACCTTGTCGGCGGCGAGGACGAGGGGCGTGGCGAGGAGCAGGACGAGGACGAGGCTGGCGGCGATCCTGGGGCTGCTGGTCATGGCGTCTTCCTTCCCGTTTCCTTCCGGTGATTGCCACCCCCCGGGGGTGGGGTCCGGGCGGGCGGTTCCCGTATGCTAGGGGACCCGGCCGCCGGGGGCCAGCCCCCGCCGGCCGGGGCTTCCCGGAGGACCGCCGATGCCCGAGGACCTTTCCCGCGACGAACTGGTCTCCCTGGTCCGCACCGTCTTCGCCCCCGGCCCGGAGGACCGGACCCTCGCGCTCCTCACCGACCTGCCGGACGCGGAGGCGCCCGACCACCCGGCCTGGGCCGACCGCCGGCAGCTGGTCGCCGGCTGGGCCGCCCGTCTGCGGGAGGCCCGGGGGGAGCTCGGCCTCGAGGCGGTCGACCTGGTGCTCTACCGGAACGCCCGTCGTCCCAACGCCGACCTGCCGGCCAGCGGGTGGGCCTGGGACCCGGCGGCGCCGCTCCCGGCGGACGCCGACTCGGTCCCCGCCGGCACGCCGGAGGTGGCGATGGAGGACGTCCTCGCGGGACACCGGCTGATCGTCGCCTGCACCGAGATGTCGGCGACCGCGCCCCTCAAGCTCGCGGCGAAGCGGCTCGGCTTCCGGGCGGCGACCATGCCGGGCTTCACGCGGGAGATGGTCCCGGCCCTGCGGCTCGACTGGGAGGAGATCGACCGGCGCTGCCGGGTCCTTGCCGGGGTGCTGGACGACGCGGAGGCGGCCCACTTCCTCTTCGAGGCCGGCGGCGAACTGCACGAGCTGCTCCTCGACCTGCGCTTCCGGGCCGCGACCGCGAGCGGCGGGCTGATCCGCGAACCCGGGCGGGCGGGCAACGTCCCCTCC
>JAMOQA010000192.1 GCA_027064265.1 Acidobacteriota bacterium | reverse complement strand
GCACGTCGCCCGGATCTGGGCGGAGATCGTCGCCGACCTGCGGCGGGCGGGAACGCCACTGCCGACCAACGACATCTGGGTGGCCGCGGCCGCGGCTCACACCGGGAGCACGGTGCTCACCTTCGACCGTCACTTCGAGCGGATCGCCCGCGTCGGTTCCCTCGTCCTGTCCTGACCGGCACGTGCCCGGCCCGGAGGCCGGGAACATGGCGGCCCTCCGGGTCCCTGGGCCCTCGTACGTTCGACCCCTGCACTCTCACATTGAGCGATGACCCGGGCCGCACGCACCTCGAACAGGCGTAGGGGCGCAGCGTGCTGCGCCCGTGTGCCGCGAAGCGGCACCGGTTGGCCGGGCCTTCGGCCCGGCACGGGTCGAGCACGCTCGACCCCTACGGGCGTGCGTCCGTCGTGGCGGCCGGTTCCGCGGGTGCCGCGACGTGGGGGGGCGGGGCGGTCTTCGACCAGTCGATCTGGCTGCCGCGCACCGAGTGGGGCACCAGGTAGACCGCGATCATCATCGCGAAGGCGAACAGGACGCCGATCCGCTCGGCCCGCGGCGCGAACTTCGCGATGATCCCGGCGAGGATCCAGGCGAGCAGCGCGAAGAGCGTCTTGTTGTCGGTCCAGTCGGTCCCGTACGGCCAGCCGGTCCACAGCGCCCCGAAGGCGGCCTTCTGCACGAGCGGCCCGAGGATGAACCCGCCGGGCACGAAGAAGAGCAGCACCCACTTGACGAAGCGCCCGACGTCGGACTCCCCGGCGACCGCGCCGAGCCCGGCGCGGACCGAGATCACCAGCGCGATGAACATGCACAGGATGTGGGGCACCAGGATGAAGGGCGAGACCTCCCCCTTGTAGCGGATCACCGCCGTCTCCCCGGACTCCGGGAGGACCAGTTCCTGGTCGCCCACCCGGATGCGCACCGAGTACTCGAGCTTCCCCGCCGGCGGCAGGTGCGGCAGCTCGGCGAGCAGGTCTTCTCCCTGGCGGACCATCTCGATCTTCCGCCAGGGGTCGTCGGTCGGGTAGAGCCGCCAGAGGATCTCCCCGGTGGCGCGCGGGTCGGGCACGTGGAGGCGGACGATCGCGCCCCCCTCGCCGCCGTGGGACCGGACCAGCTTGCCGGTCACCTCGACCCCGGCGACCTGGTCCCTCACCGTGACCGGGTACGTCGGCCCGGTCCGGCGCTGGTAGCCGGCGAGCATCACGGTGACGACGAATGCGACGACGCAGAGCAGGATGCGCACGCTCCGCCGGTCGGCCGGCCGGGGCTTCTCGGCGGCGCGGTTCTCGAGACGAATCCGGTTCATGGCACCTTCTCCGGTGGGTGGGGGTCCCGGGGCGCCGGCGCCCCGGGCCCGGGTCGATGCCTGGCGGGGGGCCTCGGGCTCAGATCCCCCGCGGTCCCTGGATCAGCGGGCGGGTCAGGTCCCGCGGTCCTTCCTCGGTGCAGACCACGTCGTCCTCGATGCGGATCCCGCCGAACGGGACGAGCCGCCGCACGATCTCCCAGTCGACCAGCTTCCCCTCGGGCTTCTCCTCGAGCTGGTCGAGCAGGAGCGGGATGAAGTAGATCCCGGGCTCGATCGTCACGACGTGGCCGACCTCGAGGGTGCGGGTCGTCCGGAGGAACGGGTGCTCCGGCGGCGGGTCGACGGTGCCGCCGTCCGGGCCGGCCTGGCGACCCCCGACGTCGTGGACCTGCAGGCCCAGGTGGTGGCCGACGCCGTGGGGCAGGAAGGTCCGCGTGATCCCCTTCTCGAGGGCCTCCTCGGCGGAGCCCCTGACGATCCCGGTCTCCGCGAGGAGGAGGGCGATCCGCCGGTGGGCCTCGGCGTGGATCTCCGGGTAGGGCCGACCGGGCGTCACCATCGTCACCAGGTCGCGCTCGAGGGCGTCGAGGGCCTCGAGCAGGGTGCGGAACAGCGGATCGGCGCTCTCGAGGGCCCAGGTACGGGTGACGTCCGAGGCGTACCCCTCGAACGACGCCCCGGAATCGAGCATGAACACCTTGCCCGGGGCGGCCTCCCGGCCCCGCTTGTTCTGGTAGTGCAGGGTCGCGGTCTTCTCGTCGAGGGCGACGATCGTCTCGAAGGGGCACTCCCGCTCGAGCTGGCCGGAGGCCTCGAGGAACGCCCAGTGGATTTCCCGCTCGGAAGCGCCCGACTCGAACGCCTTGCGGGCGACCCGGTGGCCCTCGGCGACCTTCTTCGCGGCGACCTCGATCCGGGAGATCTCCCAGTCCGTCTTGGTCGCCCGGTACCAGTCGAGGGGGGCCATCACCGCCTCGGGCTCGACGAGGTCTCCCGGGATGCCGAGCTCCTCGGCGGCCTCGGGGGCGTTGCCGACGTGGGCGAAGGTGCCGGTTCCCTTCACCGCCTTCGCGGCGTCGGCGAAGGTGTCGACCTCGCGCAGGTCGACCTCGTCGACCCAGTAGTCCGGCTTCAGGGGAGCGGTCTCGTACCAGAAGTCCTTCGGGACCACCCGGTAGACGAGGAGCTTCCTGCCCGGGCGGGCGACCACCAGGTGCTCGGGCCCGTCGAGGGGCACGAAGCGCCGGAAGTGGGGCACCGAGCGGAACGGGATCTCCTGGTCGTCGGCGTGGTAGTAGCGGGACCGTCCCGCGTGGAAGACGACACCGTCGAGGGCGAGCCCCTTCTTCCCGGCCCGCTCGACCACGTCGGCGAGCCACCGGTCGAGGGCCTCGAGGTGGCGGCGATAGAGGTCACGGTCGGTCATCTCTCGCTCCTTCCCCGGAACGCCGGGACCGATCAGCATACCATCGCTCCCCGGTGCGGCTAACACGCTCCAGCCGCCCTGTCAGCATTCCCCGGGTCCGCGCAACGTGCGGGGGGCGCCGGCAGGCGACCCGAACCGCGCCACGCGTTCGTTCCCTGGCACCGCGCGCCGAATGCCCACGGGTGGGCGCCGCTCCGCGGCGCACGGGCGCAGCACGCTGCGCCCCTGCCCGTGTTGGAGTCGCGGTCGTTGCGATCCGGCGCGCAACGAACGCACGTAGGGGCGGAGCGTGCTCCGCCCGTCGCCCGGTCCGTTTCGCCTGTTCGTGTCGCGTTCCCGGCCAGCCCCCCGCGTCACGAGGTCGCGTAGGGGCGGAGCGTGCTCCGCCCGTCGCCCGGTCCGTTTCGCCTGTTCGTGTCGCGTTCCCGGCCAGTCCCC
>JAMOQA010000191.1 GCA_027064265.1 Acidobacteriota bacterium | reverse complement strand
GGACGGACCGGGGGCCGGGTCCGGCCTCCGGCTGTCTCGCCGGCTCGACCATCGGCGGTCGCAGGGCCCTCCGCGCCTCGCGGCTCACAGGCCGCCCTGCTTGAGCGCGACGTCGTCGCGAGGCGGCCGGTTCGCCGCGGGCGCTTCGCGCCCCCGCCGCTCCGCGGCTCACACCCGGCGCTCCGGGCCCCGCGACTGCCGGGTCTCGCACGGCTCGCCAGAGTCGGCCGGACCCCGCCCCCCTGGTCCCGGCCGGCGGACGCGCGAACGGCGAAGGGCCGGGACCAGGGGGCAGAATAGGGGCATGGAAGGGTTCGACCCGGTCGGCCTCGTCCTGTGGGGCGTGGCGTTCCTGTTCTCGACGACCTGTCACGAGGCGGCCCACGGGCTCGCCGCGTGGTGGGGCGGGGACCCGACCGCCCTGCGGGCGGGGCAGGTCACCCTGAACCCGCTCCCCCACGTCCGGCGGGAGCCGTTCGGGATGGTCCTCGTCCCCCTGGTCAGCTACGCCCTGGCCGGCTGGATGATCGGCTGGGCGTCGGCCCCCTACGACCCGTACTGGGCCGGGCGGCACCCGCGCCGCGCCGGCCTGATGGCCCTGGCCGGCCCGGCCGCGAACCTGGCCCTCGCGCTCCTGGCGATCGTCGCGCTCCGGCTCCTCGTCGCCGCGGGGGTCGGCTTCGCACCGGCGGTCGCCTCCTTCGAGCACCTGCTCGACGTTCCCTCGGGCGACCCGCTGGTGATCGCGGGCGCCCGGCTGCTCTCGATCCTCGCCTGTCTCAACGCGCTGCTCTTCGCGTTCAACCTGCTCCCGATCCCGCCCCTGGACGGGGCGACGGTGCTCGGCGGCCTGGGCGGGGAGGCCGTCCGGCGGGCCTACGGGCAGTTCCTCGCGATGCCCTGGGCGTCGTTCGTCGGGATCCTCGTCGCCTGGAAGGTGTTCGACCTGGTCGCCCCCTGGATCTTCATGATGGTCCTCTCCCTCGCCCACCCGGGCGTCGTCTACGGGGGCTGAGCCGTGCCCGGGAAGAGCTGGCGGCGGGTCGGGAGCCGGGTGACCGCGGACCACCGGATCTTCCGGGTCCGCGAGGACCGGTACCGGTTCCTGCCCCGGGGAGAGGAACGGGACTTCGTCGTCCTCGAGGGGCCCGACTGGGTGAACGTGGTCCCCCTCACCGACGACGGCCGGGTCGTGCTGATCCGGCAGTTCCGCCACGGGGTCGAAGACGTGACCCTCGAGATCCCCGGCGGGATGGTCGACCCGGGCGAGGACCCGGCGGAGGCCGCCGCCCGGGAACTCCGGGAGGAGACCGGCTGGGGCGGAGGAGCGATCGAACCGATCGGGTCGGTCTGGCCGAACCCGGCGATCCAGGACAACGTCTGCCACTCGTTCGTCGCACGGGGGGTGCGGCCCCTCGGCGATCCCCGGCCGGACCCCTTCGAGCGGATCGAGACGCTCGTCGTTCCGCTCTCCGAGGTGCCCGGGCTGATCCGGCGCGGGGAGATCCGCCACGCCCTGGTCGTCGCGGCGTTCGCCTTCCTCGGTGTCCTCTGCGCGGAGGAGCGGGACCGGTGAGCCGGCTCGTCCCGCCCTTCCGGATCGGCTCCCTCGTCGTCGATCCGCCCCTGGTCCTCGCCCCGATGGCGGGGATCACCGACCGCCACTTCCGGCTGATGCTGCGCCGGGCGGGAGGCGTCGGGCTCGTCACGATGGAGTTCATCTCGTCGGAGGCGATCACCCGCGGGATCCGCCCGATCCTGGCGAAGATGGTGTTCGACCCGGAGGAACGGCCGATCTCGATCCAGGTCTACGGGCGGGACCCGGAACGGATGGCGGACGCGGCGGCGATGGTCGAGGACCTGGGGGCGGACGCCTGCGACATCAACATGGGCTGCCCCGCCCAGAAGGTCCTCAAGGGGTTTTCCGGGGCCGCGCTGATGGGGGACCTCCCCCGGGCCGCCCGCATCGTCGAGGCCTGCCGGAAGCGGATCTCGATCCCGCTCACCGTCAAGATGCGCCTCGGGCTGGGAAAGGGAGACCGGCCGGAAACGTTCCGCGAACTCGCGCGGATCTGCCGGGACCTCGGGGTCGACGCCGTCGCCCTCCACGCCCGGACGGCGAGGCAGGGGTACACCGGCGAGGCGGACTGGACGCGCATCCGGGAGCTGGTCGAGATGCTGGACATCCCGGTGATCGGCAACGGCGACGTCCGCACCGCGGAGGACGCCCTGCGGATGTTCCGGGAGACCGGGTGCGCCGGCGTGATGATCGGGCGCGGGGCCCTCGTGAACCCCTTCGTCTTCCGGGAGGCGGCCGCGCTGCTCGACGGGCGGGAGCCGGTCCCGCCGACCCTCGCGGAGCGCCACGCCTTCTACCGGGAGCACTTCGAGCGGATCATCGCGGCGGAGGAACCGAAGGTGGCCCTGCACAAGCTGCGGACGTTCGTCGGGAAGTACACCCACGGCCTGCCGGGCGGGCGCGCCCTCCGGCGCCGGATCAACGACCTGCGGGGCCCGGCGGAGTTCCTCGCCGCCCTCGACGAGCACTTCGCCGGCCTCGCCGCGAGGGAGGAGTCGCCGTGAATCCCGGGGGCCTGGTTCCCCTGGTGGAGTCCCTCCGGGGCGGCATCCTCGAGTCCCTGCACCTCGGGGCCCTCGTCGTCGCCCGCCCCGATGGATCGGTCGTCCACGCGGCCGGTGATCCGGGTCTCCCGGTGGTCCTCCGCTCGGCGGCCAAGCCATTCCAGGCCGCCTCGGTCGTGGCGTGCGGCGCCGCGGAGGCCCGGAACGCGACCCCGGAGGAACTGGCGGTGGCGGCCGGGTCCCACGGGGGCCGGCCGGAGCAGGTGCGGGTGGTCCGGCGCCTCCTCGAGCGGGCCGACCTCGACGAGGGCGCCCTCCGCTGCGGGCGGGCCACCCCCCTCGACCGGGACGCGCGTCTCCTTGCCCGGGCGTCCGGCGGACCGGAGCCGGTCCAGCACCCCTGCTCGGGCAAGCACGCGGCGATGCTCCTCGCCTGCCGGCACCTCGGCCTCGACGAGGCGACCTACCCGGAGCCGGACCATCCCTGGCAGCGGCGCGTCCGCGAGGACCTCGCCCGCTGGACCGGGCTCGGCCGGGAGGAGATCGTCGCCGTCCCCGACGGGTGCGGCGTGCCGTCCTTCGCCGTTCCCCTCGCCGC
>JAMOQA010000190.1 GCA_027064265.1 Acidobacteriota bacterium | reverse complement strand
GCGGGCCCCGCGGCCGGCCTCCCGGAGGAGACCGGCGACCCGGCGGGCCGCCTCGTCCGCCGCCCGGCGCACGAGGCGCGCCGGCTCCGGGTGGGGCGGCAGCCCCTCCGCCGCGAGGACCGGCAGGTCCCGCAGCGAGGGGGGCAGGGGCAGCGCTCCTTCGCCGTAGCGGATCGTCTCCATGGGGACAGGGTACCCCGCCCGTGGCATCCTTGTTGACCGTTCACCCCGAAACCCACCCGGGAGGCCTCACCGATGAGCGATCGCGAGCGGATCGAGCGGGAGCGGGAACGCTGGGAACGGGAGACCGTCGAGAAGGTCCTCCGGAAGGCGCCGGAGCGCCGGGAGGCGTTCGCGACGACCTCCGGCATCCCGGTCAAGCGGGTCTACACCCCGGCCGACGTCCGGGAGGACCGCTACCTCGAGGACGTCGGCTTCCCCGGGGAGTACCCGTACACCCGGGGGGTCCAGCCGACGATGTACCGGAGCCGGTTCTGGACGATGCGCCAGTACGCCGGCTTCGGCACCGCCGAGGAGTCGAACGCGCGCTACCGGTACCTGCTGGAGCAGGGCCAGACCGGGCTCTCGGTGGCCTTCGACCTGCCGACCCAGATGGGCTACGACTCCGACGACCCGATGTCCGAGGGAGAGGTGGGCAAGGTCGGCGTCGCCATCGATTCCCTCGCCGACATGGAGATCCTGTTCGACGGGATCCCCCTCGACAGGGTCAGCACCTCGATGACGATCAACGCCCCGGCGGCGATCCTGCTGGCGATGTACGTCGCCGTCGCCCGCAAGCAGGGGGTCGACCCGTCGGCGCTGCGGGGGACGATCCAGAACGACGTGCTCAAGGAGTACATCGCCCGGGGGACCTACATCTTCCCGCCGCGGCCGTCCCTGCGGCTGGTGACCGACATCTTCGCCTGGTGCGCGGAGAACGTCCCCCGCTGGAACACGATCTCGATCTCCGGCTACCACATCCGCGAGGCCGGGGCGACCGCGGCCCAGGAGATCGCGTTCACCCTGGCGAACGGCATCGCCTACGTGGAGGCGGCCCTCGCCGCCGGGCTGCCCCTCGGGAAGTTCGCCCCGCGGCTCTCGTTCTTCTTCAACGCGCACCTGAACCTGCTCGAGGAGGTGGCGAAGTTCCGGGCGGCGCGGCGCATGTGGGCGCGGATCCTGGTCGAGCGGTTCGGGGCCGAGGACCCCTCCTGGGGACGCCTGCGGTTCCACACCCAGACCGCCGGCTCGTCCCTCACCGCCCAGCAGCCGGAGAACAACATCGTCCGGACCGCCTACGAGGCCCTCGCCGCCGTGCTCGGCGGGTGCCAGTCGCTGCACACGAACTCGATGGACGAGGCCCTCGGGCTGCCGACGGAGAAGTCGGCGAAGATCGCCCTGCGCACCCAGCAGATCCTCGCCCACGAGATCGGCGTGGGGGACACCGTCGACCCGCTGGCCGGGTCGTACTACGTCGAGTCGCTGACCGACGCCCTCGAGGAGAAGGCGACCGAGCTCCTCGGGAAGATCGACGAGATGGGAGGCGCGGTGGCGGCGATCGAGCGGCAGTTCCAGCAGCGGGAGATCGCCGACGCGGCCTACTCCTGGCAGAAGGCGGTCGAGGCGGGCGACCAGGTGGTCGTCGGCGTCAACCGCTTCGTCGACGAGGAGGAGGAGCGGATGCCGATCCTTCGCGTGCCCGACGAGCTGGCCGGGCGGCAGATCGCGCGCACGCGGCGCGTGCGGGAGGAGCGGGACCCGGCCGCCTGGGAGCGGGCCCTCGACCGGGTCGAGGAGTGCGCCCGGGGCACGGAGAACGTCGTCCCGGCGATCCTCGAGGCGGTGGAGGCGTACGCCACGATCGGCGAGATCACGGGGCGCCTCGCCCGCGCCTGGGGACGCCACGGGGAGGCGTGATCCCGCCCCGTCGCGCCTGCCGACCGGTGCCGGTCGCGACCGGTCAGTTCACGTAACCCAGGGAGCGGAGGAGGTCCCGCTCCGCGGGGCCGGGGGGAGCGGACGGCGCCTTCCAGCCCTCCCGCTCGAGGCGGGCGACCTCTTCGTCGAGGGCCCGGGTCATTGCCCGCCAGGTCTCCGGTTTCTCCGCAGCCAGGTCGTGGTGTTCCCCGGGGTCGGCGGCCAGGTCGAAGAGGCGGGGCCGCTCCCCGTCGCGCTCCCGCAGGACCTTGTAGTGGCCGACGACGAGAGCGTGAAGGCGAGGCCGGATCGCCGTCGTCGCGAGGAACCGCGTGCGGCCGCGGGTCGCCTCTCCCCGCGCGAGCGGGCCGAGGTCGATCCCGCGGAACGTCTCCGGCGCGGGGATGCCGGCGAGGGCGAGGATCGTCGGGGCGACGTCGAGCAGGCCGACGGGGACCCGGACCACGCGATGCACCCGCCGCCCGCCCGGGGGGCGGTAGACGAGGGGGATCCGGAGCATCTCCTCGTACACCGTGGTGTTGTGCAGGATGCGCCCGTGTTCCCCGAACGCCTCGCCGTGGTCGGCGAGGACGAAGACCGCCGCCCGCCGGAAGCGCGGATCGCGGTCGAGCCAGGCGAGGAAATTCCCGAGGGCCGCGTCGGCCCAGTGGCAGTGTCCGTCGTAGAGGCTGCGCAGCCGGGCGAGGAACGTCGCTGTGAAGCGGCCGCGCCGGTCGAGCATGATCAGGCGCCGCAGGGAGACGTCGAGGGCTTCCGCCCCGGGCAGGGCGAACGCGTCCCGGTACCGGGGTGGCGGGTCATAGGGCGCGTGGGGCTGGAGCAGGTGGACGTACAGGAAATGGGGCCCCTCGGACAGCTGCTCGAGGTCGGCCCGGACGCGGGCGAGGAGCCGGTCGGGAGGGACGATCCTCTCCGGGGAGTCGGAGCGCAGGCGCTTCTCCAACGCGAGGGGCGTGTTCCAGGCCTCGACGAAGCTCTCGAACCCCCGGTCGTGGCCGAGCCGGCGGGAGCAGTTCGGGTTCGCGGACCAGGCGCGGGTGTGCCAGCCGTGGGCCGCGAGGATCGCGGGCAGCGTCGGCACGTCCTTCGGCACGCCGTGGGCGAAGTCCATCCCGAGGGCGGCGACCGGCACCGACGTGAGAAGCGCGCCGACGCTGGTGGGGGTGGAGGGAGAGGGGGCGCGGGCAGCCGCGAAGACGACGTTGCGGGAAGCCCAGGCGGCGAGCCGCGGCATCACCTCCCGCCGG
>JAMOQA010000189.1 GCA_027064265.1 Acidobacteriota bacterium | reverse complement strand
CGGATCTTCGAGTAGAGGGTCGCGCGGGTGATGCCGAGGATCTCGGCGGAGCGCTTGATGTTCCAGCCGGTGCGGGTGAGCACCCGGCGGATCACGATCTCCTCGACCTCGGAGAGCTTCACCGTGTTGAGCTGGAACGTCCCGTCGAGGGTGGCGCCGGTGCCCCGGACCTCGGGCGGCAGGTCGTGGACGTCGATCACCTCGTCGGCGCAGAGCACGACCGCCCGCTCGATGGCGTTCTCGAGCTCGCGGACGTTCCCCGGCCAGGGGTAGCGCTCCATCACCGAGAGGGCGCGCTCGGTGAAGCCGCGCATCGTCTTGCCGCACTCCCGGGCGAACTTCCCGAGGAAGTGCTGGGCGAGGAGCGGGATGTCGTCCGGGCGTTCCCGCAGGGCGGGGAGGTGGATCGGGATCACGTTGAGGCGGAAGTAGAGGTCCTCGCGGAAGTTGCCGCGGCGCACCTCCTCGCCGAGGTCCCGGTTCGTCGCCGCGATCAGGCGGACGTCCACCGGGATGGCCGTGTCGCCCCCGACCGGCTGGACCTCCCGCTCCTGGATCACCCGCAGGAGCTTGACCTGGGTGTTCAGCGGGAGGTCGCCGATCTCGTCGAGGAAGAGGGTGCCGCCGTGGGCCTTGCGGAAGACGCCGGCCCGGGCCTTGACCGCGCCGGTGAACGCTCCCTGCTCGTGGCCGAACAGCTCCGACTCGAGGACCCCCTCGGCGAAGGCGGAGCAGTTCACCCGGACGAACGGGCCATCCGCCCGGCTGGAGCGGCGGTGGATCGCGGCGGCGACGCGCTCCTTGCCGGTGCCGGATTCCCCGGTGACCAGGACCGTGCTGTTCGCCGGGGCGACGGTGCGGATCAGCTGGTAGACCCGCTGCATCTTCGGGTTCCGGCCGATCAGTTCCTCGAACTCCTCGGGAGCGGCCCCGCTGGCGGTGAGGTGGCCGTTCTCGCCATTTCCCTCGGCGCGGCCGTCACCCCCGGAGGCGCTCGCCCGCTCGAGGGCGCGGCGGACGGCGGCGAGGAACTCGTCCACGTGGAACGGCTTCGCCAGGTAGTCGAGCACCCCCTCCCGGAGCGCCCGCACGGCGCCTTCCACCGACGCGTAGCCGGTGATCACGATGGCCGGGATGTCCGCCTGGAGCTCCCGCGCCCGGGCGAGGAGGGCGAACCCGTCCATCGGTTCCATCCGGACGTCGGTGATCAGGAGCGCGTACCGCTGGCGGGCGAGGAGGGCGAGGGCGGTCTCGCCGTCGGGAGCCGTGTCCGCCTCGAATCCCGCGCTGGTGAGGGCTCCGGAGAGGGTCTCGAGGGCGAAGGGATCGTCGTCCACCAGGAGAACGCGGTGCGCAACCGTCATCCGAACCTCCGCCCGGGGTCCCGCGGGAGCCGGTCGGCTCCCGCACGTTCACCGGACCTATCGGACGGAGACGAACGTTCTTGAGGGAAGGGGAGGGCTTCCGGGACGGATCAGGACGCGCCCGGGCCCCCGCGGGCGAACCCGATCTTCAGCTCGGCGTCGAGGAGCCCGTCCGGGGAGGCGTCGAGCCGGGCCGCCTCGACCTCCCCCAGCACCTCCCCGCCGGAGACGATCTCGAGGGGGCCGAGGACGCGGAACGTCCCCTCCGCGCGGCCCTCGACCCGCAGGCGGCCGGCCCGCACCCGGCCCTCCGTGAGCCGGCCGCCCGCGGCGACGACCAGCTCGCCGTCCAGGTCCACCTCGCCCCGGAGCGTCCCATGGACGAGGAGGGCTCCCTTGCCGGCGAGGCGGCCGCGGACGGTTGCTCCCCGGCCGACCTGGGCGAGCCCTCCCGCATCCTCGCGGCCCATCGACTCAGGCCCGCGCGAGCCCGATCCGGGCCGGGTGGCCGGCCAGGTCGACCTCGCGGATCTCCATGCCGGGCCCGGGTTCCCCCTCGGCCAGGTCGACCGCCAGGGTCTCCCGGGCGACCAGGTCGCCGTGGGCCGCCAGCACCGCCACGACCTCGTCGTCGCCGGTGACCCGGACCCGGATCCGGTCGACGTAGTCCAGGTCCAGGTCCTTGCGGAACGACTGGATCCGGTTGATCAGCTCGCGGGCCAGCCCTTCCCGGACCAGCTCGTCGTCCAGCTCGGTGTCGAGCACGACGACCACCCGGGGGGACCCGGCGGCCGCGAACCCTTCCCGCGGCTGCAGCACCACCTGGACCTCGTCCGGCCCGAGCTCCACCTGCCGTCCCTCGACCTCGAGGCGAATGACGCCGTTCTCGTCGAGCTGGCGGCGCAGGGCGGCGCCGTCGGCGTCGAGGAGCGCCTTCTTGATCGCCGGGACCAGCTTTCCGTAGCGCGGCCCGATGGCCCGGAAGTTGGGGGTGACCTTCCAGGCGACGAACCGTTCCGCGTCGCCGCCGATCTCCACGTTCCTGACGTTCAGTTCCTCGGCGACGACCTCGGCGAGGGAGGCGAGGGCCTCCCGGTCCTCCTCCCGGGCGACGAAGACCCGGGCGCCGCGCAGCGGCTGCCGTACACGGATCCGGGCGGAGGCCCGGGCGGAGAGCCCGAGGGAGACCGCCTCCCGGGCGAGGGCCATCGAGCGGGAGAGTTCCCGGTCGATCCAGGCCTCCGGCAGCTCCGGCCAGTCGGAGAGGTGGACGCTCTCCGGGGCCGCGCCCGGCCAGGCGGCGAGGACCAGGGTCTCCCAGCAGTGCTCGGCGAAGAAGGGGACGAACGGGGCCGCCAGCTGGGCGAGGCGCACCAGGACTTCCCAGAGGGTCCAGAAGGCGTCCCGCTTGTCCTGTTCCATGCCGGCGGCCCAGAAGCGCGCGCGGGAGCGCCGGACGTACCAGTTGGACAGCCCGTCGACGAACCGCTCGAGGGCCCGGGCCGCCTCGAACACCCGGTAGGACTCCAGGTGTTCCGTCACCTCCCGGGCGAGGAGCGCGGTCTCCGAGAGGATCCACCGGTCCATGCGGGAGCGCTCGGCGGCCGGCCGGTAGCCCTCGCCCGCGTCGAAGCGGGGCAGCTTCCCGTCCCGGAGGGGGTTGCCCCGGGCCGGGTCGAACCCGTCGATCGATGCGTAGATCAGGAAGAAGTGGAGGACGTTGGCCCACCGGACGAGGAACTCGTTCTGCCGTTCCCGGATCGCGCGCAGGGAGTTGCGCGTGTTGTTCCAGGGCGGTCCCGACGCGTAGAAGAACCAGCGG
>JAMOQA010000188.1 GCA_027064265.1 Acidobacteriota bacterium | reverse complement strand
CGAGACCCAGGATCTCCCGCGCCTGCCGGTTGGCGATGACGGGCTGCCCGTCGGGATCGACCAGGATCACTCCCTCGCGGAGTGCCTCGGTCAGCGATGCGACGAGCAGGTCGTCCCGGCGCACCGCCGACGAGAGACGGTCCAGCTTCTCCTCGATCAGCGAGAGGGCGTGGCCGGCGGGTCCGCCGAGGGGGCCGGGCACCACGTCCTCCCCCTCGGCCATCGCCTCGATGCGGCGCGTCAGCCGGAAGATCTGGACCGTCGACCAGATCCCGAACCCGACGCCGAGCACCGCCACCAGGCCGGCGACGAGGGGTCCCCACAGGCGCGGACGGGTCGTCACCCGGAAGCGAGGAACCTCGGGTGCACGGGCGATCTCGCCCCCGACGTACCGGAGGCGAACCACGCCCATCGGCTCGCCCTTCGCGTTCGGCACGCCGACCGACAGCTCGACGACCGACCGGCCGTCGGCCCGCTGTCCCTCGATCCGGCGCAGCTGGGGCTCGTAGAGGGCGGCGTCGAGACGGGCGATCTCCTCCGGGTCGGTGAACCGCCGATCCACCGCCATCGGGTCCGACGCCGCCACGATCCGGTGGTTCCGATCGACGATGATCACCGACTCCAGGGGACCGACCGGGGCGTCCTCCCAGTCCGGCGGCGAGCTCTTCCCGTAGACGAACTGCCACATGCGGCGCTGGAGCCGCTCGAACGCCGGGGTGCCCTCGCGGAGATCGTCGAGGTTGTCGATGTCCCAGAGGAAGGGGGCCGCGATCTGCCGGGCGTGTTCGGAGACGACCGATTCGTACCAGCGGGAGAGTTCGCGCCGGAAGAGCATCACCTGGACGTCCAGGTCGCGCTGCACCTTCCCGGTCATCGACCGCGCGTCGAGGAGCGTCAGCCAGACCGCCCCCGCGAACAGCGCGGTGACGAGAACCAGCACTCCGGCGACGCGCAGGGCGAGGCTGCTTTCCCCTCTCGCGAGCATGTCCTCTCCCGCCCAGGCCCGCCCCAGTGTGGAGAGCCGTTCGCGCCGTTGCAACCCTTCCTGCCCGGTTTCGCGGGGCATCCTCCGCGCCGACTTGGCTCCCCCCCGGCGTCCCGCTATCCTCCGGGTATTCGTGGCGTTGTCGCCATGCTCCACGGAGGTTCCGATGCGTTCGATCCTGCCCGTGCTCGTGCTCGTGCCGCTCCTCGTCGCCTGCTCCCCCGGCACCGGGGAACGCGGTGGCGAGGACTCCACTCCTTCCGGCAAGACGATCCGCCCCGTCCCGGACATCGCCAACCGCCTCGCGGCCTTCGCCCCGGTCCGGATCGAGGCCGACCTCACCTCCCTCGACGCCACCGAACGCCGCGTGCTCGACCTCCTGGTCGAGGCGTCCCGCCCGGTGGACGAGATCTTCCTCCTGCAGGCCAACCGCGAGAACCCGCGCTGGCGCGAGCGCCTCGCGGCGATCCCCGGCAGGCCTGGCGAGGACGCCCTCGCGTACTTCCGGGTCCAGTACGGGATCTACGAGCGCCAGGCGGACTGGCGCCCCTTCATCGTCGGCGCGCCGCCGCGCCCGGCCGGCGCCGGCTTCTATCCGCCCGACCTCACCCGGGACGAGTTCCGGGAATACGTCCGTCAGCACCCGGACCGGGAAGCCGAGCTGATCGGACAGTTCACCATCGTCGAGCGGACCGACGACGGGGGCCTCCGCGGCGTTCCGTACTCGCAGGCGTTCGCGGAACAGATCGGCCGGATCACGGCGAAGCTCGACGAGGCCGCCTCGATCACGGGAGACCGGACGCTGGCCGCCTACCTCGAGGCCCTTTCCCGCGCGCTCCGGGAAGATCGCTACCGCGACTCGGACATGGCCTGGATGGACCAGGACGGAAAGGTCGAGCTGACCCTCGGGCCCTACGAGGTCTACGAGGACACCCTGTTCGGGTACAAGGCATCGTTCGAGTCGTTCGTCACCGTCGTCGACCCGGCCGAATCGAAGCGCCTCGCCGAGATCAAGGCGCTCCTCCCCGACATGGAGCGCCACCTGCCGATCCCGGACGAGCACAAGAACCTCCACCGCGGCAGCGCCTCGCCGATCCGGGTGGCCGACCTGGTCTTCAACGCCGGCGATGCCCGCGCCGGCATCCAGACCATCGCCTTCAACCTGCCGAACGACGAGTACGTCCGGGAGAAGAAGGGTTCGAAGAAGGTCCTGCTGCGCAACATGATGGCGGCGAAGTTCGACGCCATCCTCCGCCCGATCGCCGAGCACGTCCTCGTCCCCTCCCAGGCCTCGCTGCTCGGCCGCGACGAGTTCGTCGACGAGGTGCTCTTCCACGAGCTGTCCCACGGGCTCGGCCCCGGCCGCATCACGAAGGACGGCCGCACCGCCGAGGTACGGGAGTTCCTCCTCGAGCACTACCCGCCGATCGAGGAGGCGAAGGCCGACGTCGTGGGGATGGTCAACCTCCTCTACATGATCGAGAAGGGTCGGAAGGACCCGGCGACGCGGGACGCCCTCTTCGCCACCTACGTCGCCGGGCTGTTCCGGTCCGTCCGGTTCGGGACCGCCGAGGCCCACGGCGCCGCCGCCGCGACCGAGTTCAACCTCCTGCTCGACGAGGGGGCGCTCACGTTCGACTCGGCGACCGGGAAGGTGCGGATCGTCTTCGACCGGATGCCGATGGCCCTCCGGGAGGTCGCCCACCGCCTCCTGATGATCGAGGCCCTGGGCGACCGGGAGGCCGCCGGTGAACTCCTCGCTTCCCACGGCAGGGTGCGCGGTCCGATGGCGGACCTCCTCGCCTCCCTCGAGGAGATCCCGGTCGATATTCGCCCGATTTTCCCCGTCGCCGGCGAGTGACGCGCTTCCGCCGCCGGGATCGAACCGGTACAATGCCGCGGCCCCGTGCCCGGAGACCGGGCGCGGGGCACGAGGATCCCGACGTTCCTACAACGAAGGAGGTTGCTCGATGAGCCAGCACCAGCCGGTCGTCTCGTCGAAGACCGTGATGAGCGAGTTCACGATCCGCGCGCTCCTCGTCGGTCTCGTGATGTGCGTCGTCCTCGGGGCGGCCAACGCCTACCTCGGCCTCAAGGCCGGCATGACCATCGCCGCCACCTACCCGGCGGCGGTGATCGGGATGGCGGTCCTGCGGCTGTTCAAGGGATCGCTCCTCGAGGAGAACTTCGCCCGGACCGTCGG
>JAMOQA010000187.1 GCA_027064265.1 Acidobacteriota bacterium | reverse complement strand
CGTCACGTCGTGGACCGCGAAGAAGGCGAGTTCCGCCCGCAGCTTGTCGTAGCCGAGGACCGGCTGGGCGAGGGGATGGTCCGGCGGGACGAGGGGGCTGCCCCTCCGGGCGATCCGGGCCGCGATCCGTCCCGCCTCCTGCCAGGCGCGCCGGGAGTCTTCCGGCGGAAGCTCCGGCAGGGCCGCGGCGAGGAGCCGGTCCCCCAGGTCCTCGAGGAGCAGGGCGGGGATCGACTCGTCCCGGTCGAGCACCCGCGGCACCGGCACGTCGATGGAGGCCAGCAGGTCGGCGGCCAGGATCATCCGGGTGAGGGCGGGGGGCCCGCCGTCCTGGTCGACCAGGGCGACCACCGTCGCCCCGTGGGGGCGTCGCAGCCGGTAGAACCGCCGCACCGAGGCGTCCGGCGCCAGCGGTTCCACCTCCGCCACCGGGGCGAAGCGTTCCCGCAGTCTGTCGGCGATCGCCTGGTCGGGGACGCGCTCGGCTCGGGGCATCCACACCCTCCCGTATCGGTTCGTCGTGATTCTCCCCCGTCCGCCCCCCGCCCGTCCACCGCGTCGCCGGGAGCGCGGCGAGGACACCGCGGGACCGGTCACGGGGGGGCGAGACAGCGGCGGCGGACCGGGGGAGAATCGAAGGCGGTAGGGACGGGGCGTCTTCCGACGGGAGGCGCCGATGACGACCCGGGGATGGTCTGTCGCAGGCACCCTGGTGCTCGGGGTCGTCCTGCCGGCGATGGCGGGGGACCCGGCTTCCGGGTCGAGGATCGTCCGGCCGACGGGGAGGACGATCCCGTACGGGCGGACCGAGGTGCACGTCGCGGCCCCGCGGGGCGCGCGCTACCGCGTGTTCCGGCAGTTCGGGCCGGAACTCTGGCAGCCGCTGACGGCAACGCCGGTGGTCCAGGAACGGGAGGTCCAGCTCGCGGCGGTCTTCGACGCGGGGACGAACCTGGCGCGCGAGTGCGTCGAGATCGTCGGGACGGAGCCCGGACCGGAGGGTGCGCGCCTCGTCCGGCAGCGCATCTGCACGGACGGCTTTCCCCGGTCCGACGTCCGGGTGGTTGTGCCGCCCTCCTTCGAGGCTTCGATCGAGGGGAACGAATTCCTGGAGGCGCCCGCGGCCTGCCTGCGGCCGGCCCCGCGGACGGTCGTCTGCCCCGGGGCGACGGGTCCCGCCGCCATCGAGATGCTGCTCCGGCCCGACCGGCCCGACGTCCGCTGCTGGCAGGAAGACGTGCGGCGCGGGATCTCGCTCCTCGGCGTTCCGCCGCCGCGGGCGTCGGTTCCGGGCAGTCCCCTCCGGGTTCGCTGCGAAGCGGAGGACCTCGTCCGGCCCGGCTCGTTCGCTCTCTCGATCGGCGGGTATCCCGCGGAGATCCTGGCGATCGATCCGCTGCGGAGGGGTGGGCGGGCCCACGTGCGGTTGTCGCTGCTGTTCGACATGAGCGACAGCATGTCCGGCTACCACCGGGGACCCGACGATCTCGAGCGGATCCTGCGTGACGTCGTGGCCGCGCTGCAGGCGGCCCCGATCGACCTCGCGATCCGCGTCGTCGTCTTCGGGAACAGGTCCGAGCTGCTGACCGCACCGCGTCCCGGCGACACCGACCCGGAGCGGCTGCTCGGGTACGTGCGGACCCCCCGCGAGTTCGAGGGCGCGATCGAGTTCAACCGCAACGCGATCGAGTCCTTCAGGACGGGCCTGTTCACCGCCTACGCCCAGGAGGTGAGCTTCCTGCGGACCCTCGCGGCCGCCGACCGGCTGGCCGGCGCCCGCACCGGCTACGCGATCCTCCTCGTCACCGACTGCATGGGAAACGACTACGGGCACGAGGACGACGCCCGCGTCGCCGCCGACGAGGGACGGATCCCGACCTTCCTCCTCGTGCACTCCGGGCTCGCCCCGCTGGCGCAGGGGCATCCCGTGTGCACCAGCCTGCCCGTGCGGACCGGCGGTGCGGTCGTCGGAGCAGAGCTGCTCGCTGCGATCGTCCGCGTCGCCCGGACGATCGCCGCCCGCTACCGCGTGACCTTCCGGATGCCTGCCGGAATCGGTCGCGGCGAGCTGCCGGCGATCGAGCTGCGACCGCGGCCCGGCGTTCCCCTCCGCGTGCATGCGCCGTCGCTGTGGCGTCGTCCCCGGCCCCTCTCGGTTCGTGCCCGCCACGCGCTCCGGGGCGCGACGACCCTTGCGTCCCTGCGGGCGGTCGGCGAGTCGATCGGCCTCGTGGGTTCCCCCGCCGACGCGCGGATGCTGCTCCGCGGGTGGCGCGCACGGGTCCGCGAGCTCGCCCGGCGGCGGAAGGTCCGGCTGCCACGGGACGCCACCCTGCCGGGGGCGGAGCGGCTGCTCGCGCCCCTCCCTCCGGACTACCGGGCGGGCCGCGCCGTCGTCTTCCGCGGGATCTTCCGGGCGATCGCCCGCGGGCTCCTCCACGGGGCGCGGGGCGACCAGCGGGCCGCCGCGGCCCTGGCCGAGGAGATCCATCGGTACGTCGGCGGCGGGGAGGGACCCTACTCCCTCGAACACCTCCTCGGCCCGGCGATGGACACGTTCCTCGACCCCGACTTCCCCGCCGACCCGCGCGCCCGCGAGACGATCGCCCGCATCCACCGGCCCGGTGAACCGAACTCGCGCCGCGGTCCCGTCATCAGGAAGAAGGGACCTCGAGGCCGCAGATCCGGGGCATGCAGCCGGGGGGCGTCGGGCCGAGCCGGCCCGGGAAGGGAGTGAAGCAGACCGTGTCTCCCTCCCGGTGGAGGACGCCCTCCCGGAAGCAGCCGCCGCGGGCGATCCGCACGCCGGGACCGACGACCACCCGGTCGAGCATGACGTTCCAGGGAACCTCGGCGTCCTCGAGGATCACGGAGGACATCACGAGGGCCCCCCGCTGCACCCGCGCGCCCCGCTCGACCACCACGGCGCCGTGGAGGGCGGCGGCGACGTCGACCTCGGCACCCTCCGCCGCGAAGAGGACGCCGGAATCCCGGGGCGCCACCGGGGCGGGACCGCCCGGGAGCTCCACCCGGCGCGCCCGGCGCCCGCCGTGGACCAGCCGCCGCAGCGTGGCGAGGTAGCCCTCGGGGGAGGTGAACTCCAGCCAGGGGCCGTCGTACGGCACCACCGCCAGGTGCCGCCCCTCCTCGAGGAAGGGCAGCAGCACGTCGCCGAAGAGGTCCGACGGACGGTCCCGGGGCACC
>JAMOQA010000186.1 GCA_027064265.1 Acidobacteriota bacterium | reverse complement strand
CCCCACCTACGCCAACGCCGCGGAACCGGACGTGGACGGCGATGGCCGCCAGGGAATGTGCGACGACGACGAGGACGGGGACGGCACCCCCAACGATGCCGACCCGGACGCGGACAACGACGGGATCCCCAACGACGGTGATGGCTCGGGCACCGTCGGCGACCATCCCTGCCTGCCCGGGCAGACGGTCGGATGCGACGACAACTGCCCCCTCGCCCCCAACCCGGGGCAGGAAGACGAGGACGGCGACTTCCGTGGCGACGCCTGCGACGCCCAGGACCGCCTGGTCGCCTACCTCGAGATGCACCCCGCCGGGGACGAAGGCGTCGCGACCCCCTGGGTGTCCTGGAGCATCGAGGCCGGCTCCTCGCTCTACGAAACCTACCGCGGCACCCTCTCCGGCTCGCCCCCGGCGGACGCCGGGGACTGCTGGCATCGGAACCTCCGCTCCCGGTACACTCCTGCCCCGGATGCGCCCCCGGCCGGAACGGCGTATACCTACCTCGTGACGGTTCGGGACGGCACCGGCACCGGGTCCCTCGGGCGTTCCTCGGACGGAGCGCCGCGGGTCCCGGGGGAGACCTGTCCCTGAGCGGGAAGGCGGGAGACCGATGGCGAGCAGTCCTGCAACGACGGTGGGAACGGGTAGCGCCGACGGGCGGATCCCGGAGATCCTCCGTTGCTGCGGCTACCGGTCCCGGCGCCAACGCCGCTGGGTCGGCTACTGCCTCGAGTTGCACCTCCGGGTCGAGGGGGGCAGCTGGGAAGAGCTGCTGGAGCGCCTGGTGATGAGTGCCTCCCTGCATCTCGCCCGGCTCCAGAGCCAGCCGGGAGCCCGGCTCCCGGGGAAGGCACCGCTGCGCATCCGGCTCCTGTACGCGTACATCGCCCTCCTGCACTTCCTGAAACCCCGGCACGACTACTGCCTCGCCGATCTTTCGAGCGGGCTCCTGCTCCACGAGGGGAGCTGACGGGGGCGAGCAGCTCGGTCACCCGTTGCCCGCGGATCCGCCTTCCTCCGCTTCCCCGGCGCTGACGCGCCGGCTCTCCTCGGCGAGCGCGACCTGGCAGGAGTCCTGGGGACGTTCCGCCGGCCCGGAGAGCAGCTTCTCCAGCGACCAGTCCGCCTCGTCCACCTGGTTCGCCGCCCGCATCGGGCACGGGTCGACCCGGCACATCCGGCACAGGGTCGGCTCGCAGGGGTCCGGGTGGACCAGGACCTCGCCGGGTCGACCGAGTTCACGAATGATGAGGGGCAGCATCCGGTGCTGTGCATCGTGGACCCGGTCGAGGGTCCACCAGCGCGGCATCGTCAGGTGGAAATCCACGTGGACGAACTCGCCGGAGACCCACGCCCGGAGCAGGTGGACCTCGATCCACCACGGGTTCTCCCGGGCCTCCCGGGCGAGGACCCGGGCCACCTGCCCGAGGATCTCCGGGTCGGCCCGGTCCATCAGCCGGGCGGCCGACTCCCGCAGGAGGCCGAACCCGGTCCAGGCGATCCAGCCCCCGACGAGAAGCGCGGCCAGGGGGTCGAAGACCGGGTTGCCGGTGACCCGGACCAGGAGCAACCCCCCGATCACGCCGACGGTCGTCAGGGTGTCGGCCAGCAGGTGGTGTCCCTCGCCGACCAGGGTGGCACTCGACTGGCGCCGACCGACCCGGACGAAGAGAGTTCCCGCCAGCAGGTTGACGATGGCCGCGAACGCGGCGAGAAGAAGGCCCCAGCCCATCCGGTGGACCGGTTCCGGGTAGACGAGGGCCGGGATCGCCTCGCGGAAGATGCCGGCGGCAGCAACCAGGATCAGCGCCCCCTCGAGGCCCGCGGCGAAGAACTCGACCTTCCCGTGACCGTAGGGGTGCGCCCGGTCCGGCGGCCGCCCCGCAAGGGAGACGGACCAGATCCCGAAGGCCGCGGTGACCACGTTGACGATCGACTCCAGGGCGTCGGAGAGCAGGCCCCGGGACCCGGTCAGCCACCAGCCCGCGCCCTTGACCACGAACAGGGCGAGGGCGATCCCGAGGGAGAGGATCATCAGGCGGCGCCGCCGGGCCACCGCCTCCGGCGCGAACGGGCTCGGACCCAGGGGCCGCCCGTCGACCGCCGCTTCCGCCGCCTCGTCCGTCCCGCCGTGGCCGTGGTGCCCGTGGTGGCCGCCCATTCGCTCGTCCTCCTCCCGGGACGGCCCATCCTACCCGACTCGGCGCGGGGAAACCCCGCCGCCGGCTCCGGTCCGCGGGAAAGGTTGCCAGCCCGCCGGCCGGGACGGCACAATCCGGCGCCATGTCCGAGCCCCGCCCCAGGAAACCCGCCCTCCGCCGGGCCGCCGTCGCGGCCGTGCTGCTGGCGGCCCTGCTCCTGCTGGCCTGGCAGGTGCGGAAGGTCGGGGCGGGCGCCCTCCTCGCCCGGTTCGCGGGAGCCCATCCCGGGTGGCTCGCGGCGGCGGCGGGGATCACGGTGCTCCGGTTCGTCGCCTCGGCCCTGCGGCTCGGCTGGCTCACCGGGCGCCTCCTCCCCGTTCGGAAGCGCCATTACTTCCCGATCGTGATGGCGGCCCAGTTCCTCGCCCTCGCCATTCCCGGGGTGCGCGCGGGTGCCTCCCTGGTTCGCGCACACCTGGCCGACCGGCACTTCGGGGGCGGGATCGCGACCCACGTCGGGCCCAACATCGTCGACCAGGCGATCCTCGCACTCTCGTGGATCCTGGTCTCGGCGGTGGCGCTACCCTTCGCGGCCCTGGCCCACGCGGGGAGCCTCTCCGGGAAGGCGGTCGTGGGCCTCGTGCTCGGGCTCGGCCTGATCGTCCTCGCCTACGTCCTGGTGCGCCGGCACGGGGAACGCCTCGAGGCCTGGCTGGCCCGGCCCCGGGAGGGCCGCCGGGGCCGCCTGGCCGAGGCGGGCCAGGCCGCGGTGCGGGGAACCGGCGCCCTCCTCGACGACCCGGTCGCCCTGCTCGGCAACCTGGCGGGGGGGCTCGCGTTCGTGCTCCTGACCGGGCTCGCCCAGTGGGCGGCGCTCCGGGCGGTGGGCGCCCCGGTCTCCTGGTGGATCGCCCTCCTCGCCGTCGCCGTGGGGGGCGCCACCGGGATGGCCACCGGGGCCCCCGGGGGCATCGGGGTCACCGAGGTCACCCAGGCCGCGTTCCTCCACAGCCAGGGGGTCCCCCGGGAGATCGCCATCGCCGGCGTCTTCCTGGCCCGGGG
>JAMOQA010000185.1 GCA_027064265.1 Acidobacteriota bacterium | reverse complement strand
CGGAAAAGCAACCAACGGCGCCGAGGAAGGACCCCGCGGGCGAGGAGCGACAGGCCCGCACCCGCATCCCCGGAGGCGCGTCGGGGCCCCTGCCTTGCCCGGGCGAACGGCGGCGGGATAGATTGAACAATGACGCGGAGGTGCGAGATGGCTCCCTTCACGGTGCGGGACTGCGCGCTGGTGACGATCGCGACGGGCACCTGGGCCCAGAACCTGCGGGAGTTCCGCGACGGGCTCACCCGGGTGCCGGTCGACTCGGTCTACCACCACTTCTGGGGCCGCCTGCTCCAGCCCTGGTTCGACGAGCCGGAGTACAACAACGACTTCGCGGCCTGGGCCTGGCACGGGCTCCACGACAAGGCGCTGGCGGAGAGGCTCGCCGTGGTGAACCCGGTCGACTTCGACGACCTCGAGGAGCTGCGGGAGGAGCTGCTCGACATCGTCGAGGACCGGCTCGACCAGAGCGAGTACGTGCCCTGGTCCCGGGCGGACCAGCGGTTCCACTTCCTGCGCTCGCGGATCGTGGTCTTCGACGCGGGGGTGCGGGTGGAGACGCCGGAGGAGCTGGGGCGGGTGCTGCCGTCGCTCTCCGAGGGGGCGATCTACTACCACTTCATCGACGCCCGGCGGCGCACCGAGCAGTGCAGCGACGACTTCTGCACCTGGCTCGAGCCCCTGGGGGAGCGGTACCGGGGACTCCGGGAGCGGATCGGCGCCATCGACCCGTACTTCTCGTCCCTGCAGGAGATCCGGCGCCAGCTGGCGCAGATGTTCCGGGAGGAACTCGAGGAGGTGCAGGCATGAGCGACCTGCTCGCGCGGTACGCGGAGGTGGCTGGCCACGACGCCGTGGAGCACCTGCGGCAGCTGGCGCATCCCCTCGAGGGGGTGCGCGTCGTCCACGTGAACTCGACGAAGGAGGGAGGCGGCGTCGCCGAGATCCTGCACAAGCTGATCCCGCTGATGCAGGCGCTGGGAATCGACGCCCGCTGGGAAGTGATCGAGGGGAACGAGGAGTTCTTCCGCTGCACGAAGAGCTTCCACAACGCCCTCCAGGGGGCCCACGTCCACGTGCCGGAGTCGCTGCTCGAGGAGTACCGGGAGGTGAACCGGAAGAACGCCGAGATCCTCGGGGACCTGCTCGAGGACGCGGAGATCGTGTTCATCCACGACCCGCAGCCGGCCGCGCTGATCGAGCATTTTCCTCGTCGGCGGGGGAAGTGGATCTGGCGCTGCCACATCGACGTCAGCCATCCCTACCGGCCGATCTGGAAGTTCCTGCGGCCGATCGTATCCAGCTACGACGCCAGCATCTTCCACCTGCCCGAGTTCGCCCAGCCGCTGCCCCACGAGCAGGTGCTGATTCCGCCGAGCATCGACCCTCTCTCCGAGAAGAACATGGACCTGCCGGAGGAGGAGGTCGCCCAGGTGTTCGAGCGCTTCGGGCTCGACCCGGCCCTCCCGATGATCCTCCAGGTCAGCCGCTTCGACCGCTTCAAGGATCCGCTCGGCGTCATCGAGGCGTCGCGCATCGCCCGCAAGTTCGTCCCGCACCAGCTGGTGCTCGCGGGCGGATCCGCCTCGGACGACCCGGAAGGGGAGGCGGTCCTCGAGGAGGTGCGCAAGGCGGCGGAGTGGGACGACGACGTCCACGTGCTGGTGCTCCCGTCGAACGCGCACCGGACGATCAACGCCCTCCAGCGGGCGGCCCACGTCGTTCTCCAGAAGTCGCTCCGGGAGGGGTTCGGCCTGACGGTCACCGAGGCGATGTGGAAGGGGAAGCCGGTGATCGGGGGCGACACCGGGGGGATCAGGCTCCAGGTGATCGATCACTTCACCGGGTTCCGCGTCACCACCCCGGAGGGGGCGGCCCTGCGGATCCGCTGGCTGCTCTACCGGGACGACAAGCGCCGGGAGATGGGGGAGCGGGCCCGGCGCATCGTCCGGGAGAACTTCCTGATCACCCGCCACGTGCGGGACCACCTGGCCCTGATGCTGTCCCTGCTGCGGGGCACCGGGGACCGGCTCGAGGTGGGGCCGGCGGCGTGAGGCGGGAGGACCTGCCGCGGCCCCTCGATCCGGGCAGGGTTCGCCGGCTGGTTGCCGCCGCGCGTCGGCCGGTCCTGCTGCTCGACTACGACGGCACCCTCGCCCCTTTCCGGGTCGAGCGGGATCGGGCGATCCCGTGGCCGGGGGTGCGCGAGCGCCTGGCGGCGATCCTGGCCGCCGGGGGACGGGTCGCGGTCGTCACCGGGCGGGATCCCGCGGACCTGCCGCCGCTCCTCGCGATCGACCCTCTCCCGGAGATCGTCGGGAACCACGGGCTCGGGGACGAACCGCTGCCCCGGGACGTGGCGGAGCGGCTCGCCGAGGCGGCCCGCCGGGCCCGGGAGCGGTTCCCGGCGGAACGGGTCGAGGTGAAGCCGGCAGGCGTGGCGATCCACTGGCGGGGGGAGCCGGCGCCCCCGGAAGCCGAGGCCCGGGCGCTCTTCGCGCCGCTCGCCGGTGACGGCCTGGACCTGCTTCCCTTCGACGGGGGGCTGGAGCTGCGGGCCGCCCTGGCCCGCAAGGACCGGGCGGTCCGCCGCCTCGCCCGGGACGCCGACCTGGTGGCCTACCTGGGAGACGACCGGACCGACGAGGATGCCTTCCGGGCCGTTCCGCCGGGAGGGTTCGCGGTGCTCGTCGCCCCGTCGCCGCGGCCCACGGCGGCCCCCTGGCACCTGGTGCCGCCGGCGGGCCTGCTCGAGTTCCTCGACGCCTGGCGCGCCGGCCTCGCTTGACGCGGGCGGGGGACGGTGCCACAAAGAGCACACCGAGGGGAGAGCGATGGGACTCGTCGTCGTCTCGAACCGCCTCCCCGTTCGTCTGCACGAGCACGGGGATGGCCGCCGGGAGGTGAGGCCCGGCTCCGGGGGCCTCGTCACGGCCCTTGCGCCCGTGCTGCGCGACCGGGGGGGCACCTGGATCGGCTGGAGCGGGACCGCGGGGATTCCCCACGACGAGCTCGAGCCGCTCTTCGCCGGGGCGGCCCGGGCGGCCGGGTACCGGTTGCGCCCGGTGCCTCTCGGCGAGGAGGACGTTCGGGACTTCTACCACGGCTTCTCCAACGAGGTGCTGTGGCCCCTCTTCCACGACTTCCAGACCCGCTGCCGCTTCCTGCCCCGCTACTGGTATCGCTACCTGGACGTCAACCGCCGGTTCG
>JAMOQA010000184.1 GCA_027064265.1 Acidobacteriota bacterium | reverse complement strand
TGAGCCAGCGGAACTGCCCGGACCCGGAAGCGTTCGAGCGGGCGAACTACATCCGCGTGCTCCAGAGCTTCGGCTGATCGTTCCGGCGCGGCCCGTTTGACCCCCGGCGGCGAACGGTGACACCCTTGCGGGGGACGGTGTCCCCCGGCGGAGGATGCGGAGTCGGCAACGATGCTGCGGCACCTGCGGATCGAGAACCTCGTCCTGGCACGTGACGTGTTCCTCGAGCTGGACCCGGGCCTCAACCTGGTCACCGGGGAGACCGGGGCCGGCAAGTCGCTCATCGTCGGCGCCATCGGCCTCCTGGTCGGGGGGCGCGGGGACGCCTCCCTCGTCCGGCGAGGGGAGAGCCGGGCCCGGGTGGAGGCCCTGTTCGACCTCTCGCGGCGGCCGGACGTGGAGGAGGCGGTTCGCCGGGCCGGGTACGACACCGACGGTCACGAGCTGCTCGTCCGGCGCGAGATCGGCGCGGACGGTCGCACCCGGGCGTTCCTCGGGGGACAGTCGGTCACCGTCACGCTCCTCCGGGAGCTCCTCGCCGGGCTCGTGGAGCTGCATGGCCAGCACGAGCCCCAGACCCTGTTCGACCCGGCGTTCCACCGGGCCGTCCTCGACCGGTTCGGGGAGCACGGTGAGCTCCTCGCCGAGGTGCGTCGGCTGGCCGCCCGGATCCACGAGATCGACCAGCTGACGAAGGACCTGGCGGAGCGGGAGAAGGCCCGGCGGGACCGGCTGGAGACCCTGCGCTGGCGCCTCGCCGAGCTCGAGAAGATCGAGCCCCGCCCGGGCGAGGAGGAGGAGCTGCGCCAGGAGCGGGAGCGACTGCGGCACGCCGAGGAGATCATGGAGGCGATCCGCTCGGCCCTCGAACTGGTCTACGAGGGAGAGGAGGCGGCCCTCGACCGGGTGCACGCGGCGGCGCGGCGGATGCGGGCCCAGGCGGCCCACGACCCGCTCTACGAGGACATCGCCGACCGGCTGGACGACGTCCGCGCCCAGATCCAGGAGATCGCCGCCGACCTGCGCTCCGGTGTCGACGAGATCGCGCCGGACCCGGGCCGGCTCGCCGAGATCGAGGACCGGCTGGTCGCCCTCGAGCGCCTGCGGCGCCGTTTCGACGGGGCTCCCCTCGAGGACATCGTCGCCGACGCGGAGAGGATGCGGGAGGAGATCGCCGCCCTCGAGGGCCAGGCGGAGGAGGCGGCCGAACTCCTCGCGGAACGGGAGGACCTCGCCCGGCGCTGGCAGGAGGCGGCCGAGCGGCTCTCCGCCGCCCGCCGGGAGGCCGCCGGGCGGCTCGCCGCCCGTGTCAGCGAGCTCCTGGCGGCACTGGCGATGCCCGAGGCCCGCATCGAGGTCCGGATCGAGACCCGCGACCCCCGGGAACTGCTCGGCACCGTCGCCGCGGAGCACGGGCTCGACGACGTGGAGCTGCTGCTCCAGGCGAACCCGGGCGAGCCGGCGCGCCCCCTGCGCAGGGTGGCGTCGGGCGGGGAGATCAGCCGGGTGATGCTCGCCCTCGACATCGCCCTCGAGGGGGGACTGCCCCCCCGCACCCTGGTCTTCGACGAGGTCGACCAGGGCCTCGGCGGGGAAGCGGCGGTGCGCCTCGGCGAGTTCCTCTCGCGGGTGGCCGAGCGGCACCAGGTGATCGTGATCACCCACCTGCCCCAGGTGGCCGCACGGCCGGGGCGGCACGTCCACGTGACCAAGAAGACGAAGGGCGGACGGACGGTTGCCGTCGTCCGCGTCCTCGAGGACGAGGACGAGCGGGCACGGGAACTGGCCCGGATGCTCGGGGGGAGCGTCGTCACCGACACCGCGCGCCGCCACGCGGAGGCGATGCTGCGGGGCGAGGTGCGGGGGCTGCCCGGCGAGGAAGGGAGCGCGCGATGAGCGAGTGCGCCAGGGCGATCTATCCCGGCTCGTTCGATCCCGTGACCCTCGGGCATCTCGACCTGGTCCGGCGGGCGGCGCGCATCTTCGACGGGGGCCTCGTGGTCGCCGTCCTGCGGAACACCACCAAGAGCCCCCTGTTCTCGCCGGAGGAGCGGCGCGAGATGTTCGCGGCAGCCCTCGCGGACGAGGGGATCGGGGGGGTGCGGGTGATCTCCTTCGAGGGGCTCCTGGTCGACGTGGCCCGGAGGGAGGGGGCGAAGATCATCCTGCGGGGGCTGCGGGCGGTCAGCGACTTCGAGTTCGAGCTGCAGATGGCGATGATGAACCGTCGCCTGGCCCCCGGGATCGAGACCGTCTTCCTCACCCCGGGGGAGGACGTCTCGTTCATCTCGTCGCGTCTCGTGCGCGAGATCGCGCGCCTCGGCGGCGACGTCTCGGGCCTCGTTCCCCGGGCGGCCCTCGCCCGGCTCGTCGAGCGGTTCGGCCCGGCGGCGGCCGGCGAATAATCGCTGCCGGTCGCCGGTTTCGGCCCGGGAAGCGCAGCAGCCCGGGATACAATGGACCCATGCGAACCCGCGAAGCGACACGGGGCCGCGTCCTCTTCGCGGGCGTGGCCGCGGTGGTCCTGCTGTTGCTCCTCGCCGCCGGCCCGGCGGGGGCGGGAGAGGAGGATCGTCCGCTCGTCCTCGTCCACCGCCTGGACGGGATGATCCACGGGGTCTCGGCGAAGATCCTCCACCGGGCCCTCGCCGAGGCCGAGGAGCGGGGGGCGGCGGTGTTCCTCCTCGAGATGGACACCCCCGGGGGCCTGGTCGACGCCGCCGAGGACATGGTCCGCGACATCCTGAACTCCCCCGTCCCGGTGGTGGCGTACGTGGCGCCCCGGGGCGCCCACGCCGCCTCCGCCGGGTTCTTCCTGCTCCTCGCCGCCGACGTGGCCGCGATGGCGCCGGTCACCCGGACCGGGGCCGCTCACCCGATCGTGGCCGGCGGCGAGAACAAGGAGGGGGACATCGCCCTCGAGAAGGCGGCGGAGGACCTCTCCGCCCTGCTCCGCTCGGCCGCCCGGGCCCGGGGGAAACCGGCCGAGCTGGCCGAGCAGGCGGTCCGGGAGTCGCGCTCCTGGAGCGCCGAGGAGGCCCGGGAGGCCGGACTCGTCGACGTGATCGCCGGGAGCAGGGAGGAGCTGCTCGGCTGGCTCGACGGCCGGGGGATCGTCCGCTCGGACGGGAGCCGGGTCGTCCTCCACCTCGCGGACCCGCGGGTGGAGACCTTCCGCCTGCACTGGCAGGAGTCGTTCGAGAA
>JAMOQA010000183.1 GCA_027064265.1 Acidobacteriota bacterium | reverse complement strand
GCCGACGCCGGTCTGGACCTCGTCGAAGACCAGGAGCGCCTCGAACTCGTCGGCCAGCTCCCGGAGACCCCGCAGGAAGCTCGGGCGGAAGTGACGGTCGCCTCCCTCGCCCTGGATCGGCTCGATGATGATCGCGGCGATGTCGTCGGGCCGCTCCTCGAAGAACTTTCGCGCCCGGTCGAGGGCCGCGGCCTCCTCGCGGTCGAGGCGGGCGTTCTCGGCGTCGTCGAGGGGGAAACGGATCGAGGGGCTCGGGATCCGCGGCCAGTCGAACTTGGGGAAGTACATCGTCTTCCGCGGGTCGGCGGTGTTCGTGAGGGAGAGGGTGTAGCCGGACCGGCCGTGGAACGCCCACTCCAGGTGCAGCACCTGGTGCCCCTTCTCCTCCTTGTGCCCCTTCTTGAAGTTGCGGCGGACCTTCCAGTCGAAGGCGATCTTGAGAGCGTTCTCCACCGCGAGGGCGCCGCCGTCGACGAAGAAGAACCACCGCATCGGGTCCGGCCGGCCGACCCGGTCGAGGGTGTCGACGAACTCGGCGAAGACGTCGGTGTAGATGTCGGAGTTCGTGACCTTGTTGACCGCGACCTTCGCCAGGCGCTCGAGGAACTCCGGCTCGGTCATCCTCGGATGGTTCATGCCGACCGGGGCCGACGCGAAGAAGCTGAAGAAGTCCAGGTACTCCTTGCCGTCGCGGGCGTCGACCAGGCGAACGCCCCGGGACTTCTCGAGGTCGAGGACGAAGTCGAAGCCGTCGACCAGCATGCGGCGGCGAAGGGTCGGAATCACGTCCTGGGGAGCGATGCGACGATGGGTCACGTGAGCCTCCTGGGAGAGAGAGGGGCGGGAATCAACGCGAACCGTTGCCGTTCGCGTGGCCGTTCCCGTTTCCGTTTCCGTTGCCGTTGCCGTTGGCGAGGTGAATGTTCGGCGATTCCTTCGTCGTCGACAGGACGACGACGGTCTCGGTACCCCGGACGCCCGGCATCGCGTTGATCCGGTCGAGGATCAGGCGCTGGAGTGCCTTCCGGTCCCGGACCCGGACCTTCATGAGACAGGTCGCGGCCCCGGTCACCCGGTGGCATTCCTGGACCTCGGGCATCTCCACCACCTGGGCCAGGAACCGCTCCTCGTCCCGGGGGTGCTCGATGAACACCTCGACGAAGGCGAGCAGGTCGCAGTCCGCCTTCTCCGGGTCGAGGAGGGCCGTGTAGCGCCGGATCACGCCGAGCCGCTCGAGCTTCTTGATCCGCTCGTGGACCGCGGCGGCGGAGAGGCCCACGTCCCGGCCGATGTCGGCCCGGGAGCGGCGGGCGTCCCCCTGGAGGATCTCCAGGATCTTCCGGTCGAGGGCGTCCAGCCGGAAGGGCGTCGGCCTGCGTGCCTCGTCTGCCAACGATTTTTTGTCCGTGGTGGCCATGCCCGAAAGAATATCGGGCGGACGCGCCTCGGGCAAGCAGATTTTCAGCCCATCGTCATCCGGACGTCGGTCTCGCCGGCAAGCAGAAAGGTCCGTACTGCTCCGCCCCCGTTCGCCCTTGCCCGGCCGCCTACCAGGGCGCGGCCGGCCCGAAGTCCCGGAGCGCCCGGGCCATCTCGGCAAGGCGACGGGCGGCGGCCTGCCCCACCGTACCGTCGGGCCACTCGCCGTCCTCTCCCGGCTCCCCGAGGGGAGCGCCGAGGAGCACCCGGACGGCGTCGTCCACCGTGTCGATGGCGTAGACCGCGAACGTTCCCCGGCGGACGTCCTCGAGCAGTTCCGGGGCGAGCTGGAGCGCCCCGACGGAGCTCGCCGGGACCGCCACCCCCTGGGTCCCGGTGAGGCCCGCCTGCCGGCAGACCCGCCAGAACCCCTCGACCTTCTCGTTGACGCCGCCGACGGCGAGGACCTGCCCCACCTGGTCGATCGCCCCGGTGATCGCCAGGTCCTGCCGGACGGGGATGCCGGAGAGCGCGGACAGCAGCGCGATCAGCTCCGCGGCCGAGGCCGAGTCCCCCTCGATGCCGCCGTAGCTCTGCTCGAAGCAGAGGCTCGCCGTCAGCGCCAGGGGGAACTCCCGCGCGAACCGGGAGCGGAGGAACCCCCCGAGGATCAGCGAGGCCTTGGTGTGGATCTCGCCGGAAAGCTCCGCCTCCCGCTCGATGTCGATGATCCCGCTCCGGCCGGTCGCCACGGTGGCGGTCACCCGCACGGGGTAGCCGAACCGCTCGAGGCCGGTCTCGATCACGGCGAGGGCGTTCACCTGCCCCGGCCGGCGGCCGGAGAGGTCGAGGCGAAGGATCCCCTGGCGGATCGACTCGAGGACCCGCTGGGAAACGAGCGCGTGACGCCGCCGCCGCGCCGCGAGGGCCCGCTCCACGTGTTCCGCCCGTACGAGGTCGGCCCCCTCCTCCCCCGCCATCCAGGACGCCTCGCGGGCCAGGTCGACGAGGAGGCGGAACCGGGTCGAGATCTTCCCGCGCCGCCCCGCGACGCGGACCATGTGCTCGAGGGCGCGCCCGACGGCCCCGGCGTCGAACGGCAGGAGGCCCTCCTCGTCGACGACCCGGGCGAGGAAGCAGGCCCACGAGCGCGCGGTCTCCCGGGTGAGGTCGACCCGCTCCTCGAACTGGGCGACCACCTTGAACAGCTTGTCGAACTCCTCGTCCCCCTCCGCGAGGGCCGCCCGCAGGGAGGGCGTGCCGACCAGGATCACCGTGACCCGCACCGGGGCCGGTTCCGGCGCGAGGGGAGGCGGCCCCTCGCTCCCCGCGGTGGCGATCTCGACGACGCCGGACCGCATCGCCCGCCGCAGGGCGGCCCAGCCCCCCTCGACCGCCAGGAGGTCCCGGGCGTGGATCACGAGGAACCCCCCGTCCGCCCGGTGAAGGGCTCCCGGGTGGATTCCCCCGAGGTCGGCCCGGGGCGCCCCGTCCGGTCCCTCGTGGACCTCGAGCCAGCCGAGGAGACGGGTCGGCGTCGGGTGACTCTCCTCGACCACCGGCGCCCCGGTCGCGCCGGTCCGGTCGACCAGCACGTGGACCCGGAGGGCGGAGAGCGGGTCCGGCCCCTGGCCCTCCTCGCCCTCCCCTCCCGGCAGGGTCTCGCCGGTGGCGAACATCCACGGGAAGACCGCCAGCAGGAACTCCCGGGCGCCGGCGAGGAACCGGTCGAACGCCTCGCGCTCTCCCTCCGGGATCCCGACCCGCCGCCGGATCCCGCGGAGCACCTCGTCG
>JAMOQA010000182.1 GCA_027064265.1 Acidobacteriota bacterium | reverse complement strand
CGTCGATCCGCCCGAGGAAGAGTCCGCGGGCGGGGGATTCGGTCCGCGCGGTGTCCTGGCTCATCCACACACCTCCTTCTGGGGTGCGGGGAGTCTACCGGAACGATCCCGGGGAGGAAACGGCGCCCCCGGACACGAAGGTCAGGAGAAAGCGTCCAGTCCCGCGAACGGATCGGCGAGGCCCCGCAGGTCGGTTCCGACCTCCCGGACCAGGATCTCGACCTCGAACCGCTTCCCGGCTCCCGGCCCGGGCAGGACGAGGGACCGGGCGGCGAGCGCCCGGGCGAGCCCGGCCGCGTCGTCCTCGGCCCCGGGAGCCACCATGTCCTCGACGATCCCGAGGGCGAGGAGGAACCGGTCCTGGGTGGTCCGGCCGGCGACCTCGAGACCGGCCGCGCGGGCGGCGTCCTCCAGGTGGTCCCAGTTGACGTGGGCGGTGAGGTCCTGGTCCCCGGGCCGGGCGAGCAGGTCGTCCGTGACCCGGTGCCGGTGGTAGGCGAGGAGCGTTCCCTCCCGGTGCGCCTCGTCCCCGAGCACCGCCGCGGGGTGGCCGTAGTCGACGAAGATCGCCGCCCCCGCGGCGAGGGCCCGGGAGACGTCGGCGACGAGGTCCGCGAGGGCCGGAGAGACCTCCCCCAGGTCGCCGACCCGGGGTACGACGCCGTACCGCTCGGCGAGGATCCGGACCGCCGGATCGGTGACCGGCCCGTCCCGGAAGACCAGCCGCCCCGTCCCGTCGATGGTCACCCACCGCTCGCCGATCCCCTCCTCCGTGCGGACGACCAGGTGTACCGGCAGGGCGTCGAGGATCTCGTTGCCGACCAGGACGCCGCGCACCGACCGCTCCGGCAGCTCGGCGAGGGACGCCACCCACCGGGCCGGCACTCCCGGGGCGGCCTCGGCGAGGCGCCGGCGCTGGACCTCCCGCAGCGAGGGAGACCGCTCGACCAGCACCAGTTCCGAGAGCTCCCGGAACGCCTCCGGGGCATGCCGTGCGAGCCCCTCGAGCAGGTCGACGGCCATGAGACCCCGCCCCGGGCCGAGCTCGACCAGCCGCCACGGACCGCCCCCGAGGCGCTCGTGGACCTCCGCCGCCTGGACGGCGAGCCGGCGGCCGAAGTCCGGCGAGACGTCGGGCATCGTGGAGAAGTCGCCGGAAGGCCCGGTGGTCGCGCCCGGGCGGGAGTAGTAGCCCCCCTCCGGGTGGTAGAGGGCGAGCTCCATGAACTCGACGAACGGGATCGCCCCGCGGCGGGCGATCCTCCCGAGGATCTCCGCCTCGGCGGGGTTCCTGGCGAAGGAATCGTTCACGGGAGGGCGGTCAGGTGCGCCCGTACCGGCGGGCCGTCACGTCCGGGTGCCCCGGCAGCCTCCTGCGCGGGTAGGACGAGGCGGCGTACGTCCACGGGTTCTGGGCGGTATGGCCGGGCGGAGCCACGAGGACCGGGTCGGCCCCCCCCTTCTCCCGGGCCTCCTTCCAGCGCTCGAGCGCCGACTTCTCCCCCTTCATGATCTTCTTCTGGAGGAGGATCAGCGCGTCGAAGATCGCCTCGGGCCGCGGAGGGCAGCCGGAGACGTAGATGTCGATCGGGATGATCTCGTCCACCCCCTGGACCGTGGAGTAGGAGTTCATCATCCCCCCGGAGCTGGCGCAGGCCCCGATGGCGATCGCCCACTTCGGCTCCGGCATCTGGTCGTACAGCTTCCGCACCGCCGGGGCCATCTTCTTGCTGACGGTCCCGGCGACCAGCATCAGGTCGGCCTGGCGCGGGGAGAACCGGAGCGCCTCGGCCCCGAAGCGGGCCTGGTCGAACCGGGAGGCGACCGCCGCCATCATCTCGATGGCGCAGCAGGCGAGCCCCATCGGGAACGGCCACAGGGAGTTCTTCCGCCCCCAGTCGATCAGCGCGGAGAGGCGGGTGGTGACGATCCCCTCCTCGAGGTTCTTGATCGTGAACGGGTTGACGTAGGCCTTCACCGGGCTCCCTCCACGGTGGCACCCGCGCCGGGCGGGCCGGGCCGGGGCGGCGATCCTAGGCCCCGGCGGGGGGGCCTGTCAACGATCGGCCTCGCCGGGGCTCCGCCCGGTGAAGCGCAGGATCACGTCGGCGTCCAGGCGTTCCCGCAGGAACGCGGCGAGGCGCTTCTTCAGCTTGGCCTCCGCCTGCCGCATCGCCTCCCGGGTGACGCCGAACCGGTTGCCCAGCTCCTGGAGGGTGGCCGGGTCCTCGGCGACGAGCCGCTGATCGAGGATCGCCCGGTCCCGCTCCGAGAGGGTCTCCCGGAACTCGTCCAGGACCTTCCGGACCCGTTCCTTGATCTCCTGCTCGGCCACCTCGTCCTCCACCGAAGGGGTGTCGGCGGGCAGGACGTCGGCGATGGTCGACCGGCTGTCGTCCGAGAGGGGCTGGTCCACCGAGACGTCCCGGGCGGAGAGCGCCTTGTCCACCTCGACCACGTCCTCTTCCGAGACGCCGAAACGCTCGGCGAGGAGCTTCGGGGTCGGGCGGATCCCCTGGGCCTCGAGCTTCCGCTGCTCCCGGCGGAGGTTGTAGAGCAGCTTCCGGCGGGCGTTGGTCGTGCCGACCCGGACGAGGCGGGCGTTGTCGAGGAGGTACTTCAGCATGTACGCCTTGATCCACCAGGCGGCGTAGGTGGAGAAGCGCACGCCCTGGGAGGGGTCGTACCGCTTGAGGGCCTCCATCAGGCCGATGTTCCCCTCCTGGATCAGGTCCATCACGTTCCGGATCGCCCGCCGGTACATCAGGGCCAGCTTGACCACCAGCATCAGGTTCGACGTGATCAGGCGGGCCGCGGCGTCCCGGTCCCCCTCCTCCCGGAAGCGGCGGGCGAGCTCCCGCTCCTCGTCCCGGTCCAGCTCGGCGAAGCGGCGGACCTCCTGGATGTAGCGGGTCAGCGGGTCGACGGGAACCGGGTGGCGCTCGCCGACCGGGGCGAGGGCAAGGGAGGGTTCCTCGGCGGTCTCCCCCGCCTCGCCGGCCTCGTCCAGGACCGGTTCCGCCTCGACGACCGGCAGCTCGTCCTCCGGGATCGCGGGGACCGCCTCCTCGCCGTCCCCCCCGGCGAGCGGCTCGGCGGGCAGCACGGGCTCGGCGGGGACCGGGGGGTCCGCCGGGGAACCGCTCTTCCCCCTGCGCTTCCTCGCGCTCACCCGACGAGCTCCTTCCCCGCCGGGCAGAGCGCCCGGAACGGGC
>JAMOQA010000181.1 GCA_027064265.1 Acidobacteriota bacterium | reverse complement strand
GCTCCGCGGGCCGGCCCCGGGACCTTCCGGCAGCCCCCGGATGATACGGCCCCGGGCCCGGCGGGACCACCGGGGAAGCGCCCCCCGTCAGAGCAGGTCGACGAAGACCTCGTCGGCGACGAGCCTTCCCCGCCGGGTCAGCCGCGCGTCGTTCCCGGAGAGCACGAGGAGGCCTTCCCGGGCCGCCCCGGCGAGCACCGGCCGCCTCCGTTCGACCGGGTCCGCCCCGTGCCGGGCGGCGAGGCGGGCGAGGTCGACCCCGGCGATCCGGCGGAGCCCGAAGACCAGGGCCTCCCCCACCCTCCGGTCGGGGTCGTACGGCTCCGGCGGCGGGGCGGGCGCCGCCCCCCGGAGCATCGCGAGCCAGTCCGCCAGGCCCCGGGGGTTCGTCCAGCGCTCCCCCGCGAGGTAGCTCGCCGCCGCCGGCCCCAACCCGAGGTACGGGGCGTCCGTCCAGTAGCGCAGGTTGTGCCGGCTCTCGTGCCCGGGCCGGGCGAAGTTGGAGATCTCGTACGCCGGGAGCCCCGCGGCCTCCAGCCGGTCCGCGGCACGCCAGTACAGGTCGGCCGCCCGGTCCGGGTCGGGCCCGGGGCGCTCGCCCCGCCGGATCCGGCGGGCGAGGGGCGCGTCCCCGTCGACCTCGAGCATGTAGCAGGAGACGTGGTCGGCCCCCTCCCCGATCACCAGGTCCAGGTCCGCGTCCAGTTCCCGGTCCTCCTGCCCCGCCCACCCGATCACCAGGTCCGCCCCGAGGCTCCGAAACCCCGCCGCCCGGGCGAGCCGCAGCGCCCGGGGCCCCTCCCCGGCGGGAGCGCGTCGGCCGAGGGCCCGGATCCCCCGTTCGGCGGTGGACTGGACGCCGACGACGAGCCGGGTGACCCCCGCCGCGCGCCACCCGGCGAGCCGCTCCCGGGTGACGTCCTCGGGGTTCGCCTCGAGGGCGATCTCGGCCCCCGCCGCGATCCCGACCCGCCGGTCGATCCCCGCGAGGAGGTCCGCGACCAGGCGGGGAGCGAGGCGCGAGGGGGTTCCCCCGCCGAGGTGGACCGTGGTCACCGGCCCCGCCACCCCGTCCGCCCGGCGCTCGAGTTCCCGGAGGACGCCGTCCAGCCATGCGTCCGCCAGCCCGTCCTTCCCGACGACGACGGCGAAGTCGCAGTAGGCGCACCGGGCCCGGCAGAACGGCACGTGGACGTAGATTCCGGCCGGTTCGTCCATGCCCCCATCGTCTCGCGCGGGGACGCTCCCCGCCACGGGGGTCAGCGCAGGGCGCAGGACGCGAGGGCCGGGGCCGGCGGGGCACAGGTCACTGGCGGCGCGGGCCGATCGCTCCCCTCCGAGTCCCGGCCGAAGGACCCTTCCCCCTCCTCCGTCGCCGGGACGACGACGAAGAACTCCGCCGTCCCGTCTCCCACCGGCACCTCGAGCGACCTCGAGGAAACGCCGCACCTCCCGGGCACCGGCGCCGCGGAGTTCCAGCCCGCCGCCAGGTCGCCCCGGTACACGCCGTACCGATCGCCGCCCCCGCAGTCTCCCGCCCAGCGCAGGAACAGCGCGTCCTCCCCGGCCTTCTCCACCCGCAGGAGACCGGAGACTCCCGGGGGACCCGCGGGAGCGGTCCCGTCGAGGACGTGCCGGGACAGGAAGGCCCAGGCCTCCCGGGATCCCTCCACGTCGTGGCTCTGCCGCCCGAGGCCGAGGAGCTGCAGCACCCACGGGTTCCGCCGGTGGTCGATCGACGGGGTCGTGTGGCCCCCGCCGCGGACCCGGTAGAAGGCGACCTCCGCCCCCTCGAACCCCCCGGCGTACAGGTCGTGGTGGACCGTGCAGCCGTCGTCGGGATCGAGGTCCGGGTGGTCGACCGACTCGGTCGGCTCCGGGTCGGCGTGGAGCCGTCGGACGAAGAAGTCCCGGGTGGCCTCGGCGGAGATCACCCGGCCCCGGGTGCAGTTCTCCTGGTCGTAGATGCAGCCCCCCTCCCAGGGCATGTACCGCTCCTCGGCGTCCCCGTTGCAGATGAAGACCGGCACGACCCGGCCCCCGTCCCGGCACTCGGAGACCGCGGCCAGGTTGGCGATGAAGGGGGCGACTGCGGCGATCCGGTCCCCCAGCTCGAAGGCGAGACGCCAGGACATCAGGCCGCCGTTGCTCGACCCGGTGGCGTAGACCCGCCGCAGGTCCACCGGCCACCTGGCCGCGACCCGGTCGATGAGCGCGGAGACGAACCCGACGTCATCGGCCCCGGTCTCCACCGCCGGGGCGTCGGCCCGGCAGTCGTTCCAGTTCTGGTCGTCCCCCGCCGTGTCCCCCGTCTCCGGGTTCACCCCGTTGGGGACGACGAGCAGGATCCCCTCCTCGTCGGCGATCTCCGGCCACTCGGCGTGGGTTCCGTTGTCGAGGAACGACCGCATCCCCCCGCCGCCACCGTGCAGGACGAACAGCAGGGGGTAGCCCTCCGGCGGCGGAGGCACGTCCGGCTCGTAGACCCGGAACCACCGCGTCAACCCGTCGTGCTCGATCGACTGCTCCTCGTGCCAGGTACCCGCCGCCGCCGGGAAGGCGGCGAGGAGGGCCGCGGCCAGGGCCGCCGCGAGGAGCGGGCGCACCTTCCTTCTCATCGGCACCTCCGCTCCCCGGGAAAGGTACGCCCCTTCCCGTCCGGCGGCTGGCCCGGGAGGACCCGCCGAACCTACGTTGAACATGATCGGCCCCGTGCGGGCCGGCGCGGAGACCGATGCAGGAGAAGCTCGCCGCCTCGTTCATGCTGGTCGCGGCTCTGACCGGGCTCGCGGTCCTCGGGACCCGCCTGCTCGAACCGACCCTCGGCCTCGGGGCGATCTTCTTCGCGATCTTCGCCACGATGCTGGTCGGCCTCTCGGCGGCGGTCCT
Organism: Acidobacteriota bacterium; assembly: GCA_027064265.1. GTDB lineage: Bacteria > Acidobacteriota > Polarisedimenticolia > J045 > J045 > JAMOQA01. Next base: position 337 of record JAMOQA010000181.1, on the reverse strand, counting down.
CCTCTCCCGGACCCTCTCCCGCCGGCTGACCACCCTCGCCGAGGCGGCCCGCCAGCTCGCCGAGGGCGACCTGGGGGTGGAGATCCCCCCGGCTCGCACCGGCCGTGGCGGCGACGAGATCGACGACCTCACCCGCTCCTTCACCGCGATGCGGGACGCCCTGGTCCGGGTCCTCGGGGAGCTGCGGGAGACCGCCGACGACGTCCACGCGTCCGCCGGCGGCCTCTCGGAGGCGGCCCGTTCCCTCTCCGCCCTCACCGACGAGATCGCCGCCACCGCCTTCCGGCTCGCCGAGGGAGCGGAGCGGACCGTCGACCGGATCGCCCGGGCCCAGGAG
>JAMOQA010000180.1 GCA_027064265.1 Acidobacteriota bacterium | reverse complement strand
TAGCCGGCCAGCTGGTTCCAGTACCCCCCGGCCCAGCCCCCGGGAAACAACACGGCGTCGTAGCGGGCCCGGTCGAGATCGAGCCAGTAGATCTCCTGGTCACGGATCGCCAGGGGCTGGTGGCCGGCGTACTCGACGGCGCGCGCGGTAGCGACGAGGAGGCCCGGATAGGCCCCACCCTCGTCGCCCTCGTCGTTGGGGCGACGGGTCGTGTAGATCGCCACGCGCCTGCCGGGTGACACCTCGGGGAGCAGGTCCGCCGGGCGACGGTCCTCTCCACCGGCAGCCCATTCGAGCAGGGAGAGGAAGAAACCGAGGTCGTGCTCGCCGTCGTAGGAGCGGCAGACTCGGTCGTCCCACGCGGTCCAGTCTCCGTACGAGCGAACGTCGAGGGCCGCCTCCGGGACGCAGAGGACTCCGCGGCCGGCGCCGCGCGTGAACCGCACGATTGCCGGCTGGCCCTCCTCCACGTCGTCCGGACGACCGGTATGCCACCGGGCCAGGACCTCGCCGGTGCCGCCGGTCAGCCACGCGCCACCGAACCCCACGTAGAACAGTCGCGACTCCCCCGCGGCGCTGCCCGCCACCCAGGATGGCTCGATGGTCACCTCCGCGATACCGTCACCAACCGTCCACGTCGGTCCCTCGGCCGTCCCATCCCACAGGCCCATCCGGTCGTACTCCTCGCCGCTCCATCGCTCCGTGGCGGCCGCGTACCGTGCACCGGCACCGAAGGCCACGAATCCTCCTCCCGCCTCGACGAAGTCGATGACCGCCTGGTCGAGGCCGGTGTCTCCCAGCTTCTCCTGGTAGTAGGAGGAGTAGCCGCGCTGCCCGTCGGGCAGGACGAACACGTCGAAGCGATCGGTGGTCAGCTTGCCCGCCTCCAGGTCCTCGTTGACGACGACCAGGGGCAGGTGTCCCCCGGCGGCAACGGCCCGGGCGATCGCCAGGAGTTCCTCCCCGTTGCTTCCTGCCTCCCCGTAGATGGCGACGCGCAGCCCGTCCGCCCTGGCGGGGAGCGCGGGGAGCCCGGTGACCAGCACGGCGACAAGGATCGAGCAAGTACGCGACACGACAGCAAGATACGACTTCATCACGGCATCCCCCTCCGGAAAGATGTCCGGTGGATTTGCAAAGGTACTGCAAGTTAACGCAAGAATCCACCGGTTTCGCGGGGGCCGGGACGCCCCCGGAATGGCATCCTTTGTCTCCCTGCTTCACCGGGAGGCGATCGCGATGGCGCGCACGCGCAAGGAAGCCGGCCCGCTCCTCCGCATCGGGGAAGCCGCCGCCCTGGTCGGCGTCAGCCCTTCGACCCTCCGCTTCTGGGAGCGGGAAGGGCTGGTCTCCCCCCTGCGACCCCACGGCCGCACGCGCTACTACTCCCCCGAACTGCTGGAGCGCCTCCGCCTGATCCACCGCCTGAAGACGGAGGAAGGACTGAACGCCAGCGGCGTGCGCCGGGAGCTGGCCCGCAGGAGCCGCGGCAGGATGTCCCGTTCCCCTGGAGAGCCGGCCCATCCCGGGCCACGGATCCGGGCGCTGCGGGCACGGCGACAGCTCACCCTGCGGGCCCTCGCCGAGCGGGCCGGTCTCTCACCCTCGTTCCTGTCGTCCGTGGAACAGGGCAAGGGGAACCCCTCCCTGGCCGCCCTCCGGCGGATCGCCGAAGCCCTCGGAACCACGACCCAGGAGCTTCTCGGCGCCCGGGACGGCTCCCGCCGGGTCGTCCGCCCGGCGGATCGCGTCCGTCTCGAGACCCGTGACCCCTCGATGCGCCTCGAGCTGCTGGCGCGGGGCGCCGAACACCTGCAGCCACACCTGGTCACCATTCCTCCCGGCGGCGGCAGCGGGGAGAGCTATGCCCACGCGGGAGAAGAGTTCCTCTTCGTGCTGGAGGGAACCGTCGAGGTGACCCTCGACGAGATGGAGGTCCACGTGCTCGGGCCGGGAGACGCGATCACGTTTCCCTCGGACGTCGCCCACAGGCTGCGCAACCCGGGGCGGACGACCGCGAGAGCCCTCTGGATCAACACGCCCCCGACTTTCTGAGCTCGTCCCGGCTCGGCTTCAGCGTCCCCGGATCGGCAGCGCGAGGAACACCTCGGCCCCGCCCCCGTCCCGGTTCCGGGCGACGGCACGGCCGCCGTGGGCCTCGGCGATCCGGGAGACGATGAAGAGCCCGAGGCCGGTGGACCCGGCCCGGAGGGACGCGTCCTTCACCCGGGGACGGGCCCGCTCGAATGCCCGGTCCGGGTCGACGTCCCGGAAGCCGGGCCCCGTGTCCCGGGCCCCGAGCTCGATCGTGTCGCCCTCGCCGGGCCGGGCGAACAGGATCACCTCTCCCCCGGCGGGAGTCACCGCGAGGGCGTTCGCGGCCAGGTTCCACAGGGCCCGTTCCAGGAGCACCGGGTCACCGGAGAGCGGCGGCAGGTCCGCCGGGAAGTCGGTGGCGAGGCGCACGCCCCTGGCCTCCGCGAGGGGCCGGGTCCTCTCGGCGACCTCCTCGAGGAGCCCCGGCAGGAGCACGACGTCGTCCCGGGGACGGATCGGGCCCTCCTCGGCCTGGGCGGCGGTCAGCACGTTGACCAGGTAGAGCCCGAGCCGCTCGCACGCCTCGACGATGCCGGCGAGGGCCACCCGGACGTCGGGCCGGTCCTCGTCCTCGAGGAGGCCCTCCGCCCGGAGCTGGATCCCCCCGACCGGCGCCTTGATGTCGTGGACCACCGCCTGGAGGTGGGCGAGCCGATCCGAGAGGCCCGCGGTGCGGCGCTCGGCCGCGAGGACGCCGCCGACGGCGAGCAGGACGACGAGGAACCCGCCGACGCCCAGGGCGAGCATCACGCGCAGGTACCGGGCCCGGGCGGCCTCGAGGTCCGCCCGGGACAGCCCGACGACGACGAGCCCCCGGGGGGTGACCTCCCCGACCAGGGGCCGCGCCGCCAGGTCCCAGGCCTCCCCGGCGATCATGGCCCGGTACGGCTCCCCGGCGACCTCTCCCTCGCCGGGAGGGGGCGGCGGAGGGGCGGGAAACGTGGAGTGGACCGCCTCGTCCTCGACGAGAAACGCCACCGGGAGCTCCAGCTGCCGGGCGAGCTCGGCGACGAGGACGCGCCCGAGGAGCACCGCACCCCGGACCGTTCCGACCCGGCGTCCGCCGTCCTCGATCGGCAGCACGAACCGGGCGGCCAGGTCGCCCGCGAGCACGTCGAGCCGGAACGGCGCGTC
>JAMOQA010000179.1 GCA_027064265.1 Acidobacteriota bacterium | reverse complement strand
CACCGCCCACGTCCCGAACACCGGCGCGATGACCGGGTGCAACGAGCCGGGAAGCCGGTGCTGGGTCTCGCCGGCCGCGAACCCGCGGCGCAAGCTCGCCTGGACCCTCGAGGTGGTCGACGCCGGGCCGGCCCTGGTCGCCGTCCACACCGGCCGGACCAACGACCTGGCCCACCGGCTCCTCGCCGCCCGCGCGCTCCCGGAGCTCGCCCCGTGGCCCACGGTGCGGCGGGAGGTCCGGTTCGGCCGCAGCCGCCTCGACTTCGTCCTCGAGGGGGCGGAAGGCCGCCCCCCCTGCGCGGTGGAGGTCAAGTCCGTCACCCTCGCGAAGGGGGAGCTCGGGCTCTTCCCCGACGCGGTGACCGAGCGGGGGACCCGCCACCTCGAACTTCTCTCCGAGCTCCGTCGCGACGGGGGAATGGAGGCCGCCCTCCTCTTCGTCGTCCAGCGAGGGGACGTCCGGGCAGTCGCCCCGGCCGGTGAGATCGACCCGCTCTACGCGGAGACCCTGCGGCGGGTCGTCCGCGAGGAAGGAGTGTCGGCGCTCGCGTGGGGATTCCGGATCTCCCCCCGGGGGTTCACCTCCCGGGGCCGCCTCCCGGTCCGCCTCGACGACGCCCCAACCCCTTGAGCTCTGGTATGATCCGCGAATGGGAAGGGACCCGAGGGTGCTCGAGCGGTCCTCGCAGGAACGGCTGTTCTTCGCCGTGCAGGCGGTGGCCCTGCCGCTGGGGTTCTTCCTGCTCTTCTCCGCCGGTCTCTTCCTGCTCTGGAACCACTCCCACCGCAGCGAGGTGAACCGTCTCCGGGTGGAAACCCGGGTCGTCGGCGAGCTGGTGCGCCTGCGCATGGAAACGTGGCTGGCCGGGCGAATCGGTGCCCTCCAGCTCCTCGCGGCCCACATGAGGACGCGCGGCGAGTTCTCCGAGCCGTTCTTCCGCGGCATCGCCGGGAGGATCCTCGAGCAATACCCGGGCTTCCAGGCGATCAACTGGGTGGACCCGGACGGAACGATCCGGGCCGTCCTGCCCCGGGAAGGGAACGAGGCCGCCCTGGGCCGCAACCTCCTGCGCCATCCCGACCCGGCCGTCCCCGGGGCGCTCCGCCGCGCCGCCTCGTCCGGCCGCCCGGCAAGGACCCCCGTGGTCTCCCTCCTCCAGGGCGGCCGGGGGTTCGCCACCTACCTCCCGGTGCGCGCCCGCGGCGACGGACGGCTCCTCGGCTTCGTCAACGGCGTCTTCCGCATCGACCGGGTGCTCGATCGCTGGTTCCGCTCCGAGCAGGTCCGGGACCGGTTCGTCCTCGAGATCCGCGAGGCGCCCGGCGGCGGGAGCCCCGCTTCCGGCAGGACCGTCGCCCGCTGGCCGGCCGGCGGCCCGCCTCCTTCCCCCGAGTTCAGCCAGCGGGTCACGGTCCACCTCCTCGACCGGCCCTGGGAGCTGGTCGTCGCGCCCAGCGCGAGCCACCTGGCGATGACCCGCTCGCGGGCCGACGAGTGGCTCCTCCTGCTCGGCCTGCTCCTCGCCCTGGTCGCCTCCGTCCTTCTCGGGGACCTGGGGCGGCGGCACATCCTGCTCCGCGGCCGGGAGCGGCGCGGCCGGGACCTGCTCGACTGGGCGAAGACCCTTCACCAGGTGGGATCGGTCGACGACCTGCTCTTCCTCGCCCACGAGCAGGTGACCCGGCACTTCGGACCGGTGGGCACCTGGATCTGGATCGCGCCCGAGAAGGGAGACGAGGAAGGACAGCTGGTCGCCCTGCCCCCCGGACCGGGGCCCCATCCCGAACCGGTCCGCACCAGGTGTTCCTGTCCCTCGGGCACGAGCGCCACGACGATCTCCGGGCCCCGGGGCAGGGAGAGCTGTCCCGCGGACGCCGCCTGCTTCCCGCCCCGGCTCGGGTACCGCGCGACGTCCTGGCAACCGCTGGTGGTCGCCGGGCAGCGGATCGGCACGTTCGGCATCGGCTGCACGTCCCGGAAGGACTGCGTCGCGGGCCGGGAGGGCGCGGCCCTCTTCCGCGCGATCGCGGACCAGGTGGCGCAGGTGCTCAGCCGGCTCCAGTTCGTCGAGACCCGGAGGCGCCTGGAGACCCAGCTCCAGCACGTCCAGAAGCTGGAGAGCCTCGGCGTCCTCGCCGGCGGGATCGCCCACGACTTCAACAACCTGCTCGTCGGGATCCTCGGCAACGCGGACCTCGCGCTGCTCTCGCTTCCCGAGGAACACGAGGCCCGTCGCCCCCTCGAGGGAATCCTCCGGGCCGGCCGGCGCGCCGCCGACCTGTGCCGCCAGATGCTCGCCTACGCGGGGCGGGGGCCGATGGAGCGCCGCCTCGTCGACCTCGGGCGGCTCGTCCAGGAGATGGTGGAGCTGCTCCGGACCTCGGCGGGCCGGAACGTCTCCCTGGAGATGACGTTCGGCGAGGGGCTCCCCCTCGTCGAGGGAGACCCGACCCAGCTCCGCCAGGTGATCCTCAACCTGGTGACCAACGCGGCGGAAGCGCTCGAGGCTCGCCCGGGCACGGTGCGTATCTCCCTCGAGGCGGTCGCGGCGGCGGACCTGCCGCCCGGGCTCCACTTCGGCCACGGCGAGCCGCCGGGCGGAGGCACGTACGTCCGCCTCCAGGTGACCGACGACGGAAAGGGGATGGACGACGAGGTCCGCCAGAAGATCTTCGACCCCTTCTTCTCGACGAAGCGGCCCGGGCGCGGGATCGGGATGGCCGCCGTCGCCGGCATCCTGCGCATCCACGGGGCTGCAATCGATGTCGCGTCGGCCCCGGGCGAGGGCACGACGGTCACCGTGTGGTTCCCGGCGAGTTCCGGGACCGCCCCCGATCTTCCGCCCGCCCCGGAGGTGGAGGACGGCACCTGGCGCGGCCACGGGACGGCGCTCGTCGTCGACGACGAGGAACCCGTCCGCGACGTCGGCGCCCGGATGCTGGCCGAGCTCGGCTACGACGTCGTCACCGCGAACGACGGCGTCGAGGCCCTCGAGACCCTGGAGACCCTCGGGGACCGGGTGCGGCTGGTCCTCCTCGACCTGACGATGCCCCGGATGGACGGGCGGCACTGCCTCGCGCGGATCCGGGAGCGGTGGCCCGACCTGCCGGTCATCCTGACCAGCGGCTGGGACGAGGGCGGGTTCCGGGACACGGGAGGCCCGACGGCCTTTCTCCACAAGCCGTGGCGCCGCGGGGAACTGCTCGCGGCCCTCCGGGAGGTCTCTCCGGCCTGATCAGTGCGTGTCCGTCCGGTGAAGGTTCTCGGGCGTTCCCGGCCGGTCGTTGCAGGCGCTCTCGTCGTAGTGGCAGGTGGAATCGCACGCGAGGGTACCCGCGTCGTGCCCGAGGGACTCGCAGGTGGCGTCGCCCAGGTCGCTCCCGTCGCACTCCTCGGCGCCCGGCTCCCGCACGCCGTCCCCGCAGCGGCTCTCGCTGTCGTCGGTGCGGGACGTGCAGTTCCCGTCGGCCTGGTCCACCTTGCCGTCCCCGTCGTTGTCGACGCCGTCGGAACACGCGGTATTCCCGACCTCGGAGTCGTCGTCCGCCGAGGAGCACCCGAAGTCGTCCGGGTAGTCGACCGCGCCGTCCCCGTCGTTGTCGACGCCGTCGGAGCAGGCGGGGGTCGGACTGCCGCCACCTCCGCTCCCCTCGGTGTGATCGTACGCACCCGGGTCTCGGGGGGTGGAACGGGTCACTCCCTCGATGTCGACGCCGTCACCCCAGCTCGAGGACGAGATCCCGACGACCGGGCTGTCCTCCTTCAGATCGAAGTCGTACCCGGCATCCAGCCGGTCGTCATTCTCCATGTAATGGATGTAGACCTCCGCCCGCTTCGCCGTCCGGCTGTGCGGATCGCGCGTGCAGTCGGGGCACGGATCGTCCGCCCAGTTCTGCCAGGACGGCAACGACATCGAACGATCGTGTGCGATGTTCCGCTGCACGTAGTTCCTGCCGTTGTCCTCGATATACACGTTGTAGTCGAGATCGTGTCCACCCTTCGCCCAGGTGTCTCCGTCGTACTGGAACCAGAGCATCCGGTTGATGATGCAGTTGTGGAAGTCGAGGTTCTTCGGCTTGTCGCCGCATCCCCCGTGCGGATTGCCCTGGATCAGCACGGAGTTGAAGGGGAACGTGCTGTTCTCGAAGCTGATGTTGTAGGGGCACTCGATGAAGACGGCTTCCTGATTGTTGTAGGTGAGAGCGTCGCGGATGGTGATGTCGTGGGTCGTCGGGTCCTGGATCTTGAGACCATGGTTGAACGACCCGTGGACAAAGAGCCCATCAATCGTCCCGTACGCGGCGCCGCCCGCCAGGCTGAAGCCCTCGCGGCAACCGTACGTCTCGATGTCCTCGTAGGTGAAGTGCTGCCCCTGGTTGACCATGCACTGGCTGAAAGCATCCCACGACTGCCCGGTCACCGTGCCCATGTTGTTCGGGCGGCGCAAGGTGTTCAGCACCTTGAAGTGGCGGATCGTCGTTTCGGAGGAACCGTTGTAGATCCAGACCAGACCTCCATAGACGTGGATGTCTTCGAGAACCGTGCCCTCTGACCCGGGGAGCACGCCGAGCGCGGAGTAGCACGGCGTGACGATGGTGAACTTCCGCAACGTCACGTGGTCCGCCTCGATGTGAATCAGCTTCGTGCTGCTGCTCGAGCAGACCGACCGGGCAGCGATGAAGTCGGTGCCATTCGCCTGCCGCGGATCCCGGTCGTCCCAGGGATGAATCCAGTAGTACGTGCCGTCCTCGTAGTAGGTCCCTTCCTTGCCCGCAACGTCGGCGGCACCGTTCGTGTTTCGCGTCAGGCACACCGGCCCCACCATGTCACCGCTGGTGTGGTTCTCGTCCTCCCAGTAGACCGCCGTGGTGTGGCGCTGGAGGACACAAGCGGAAGGACTGTTCGTCGTCGCGGTACCGGCGGGCTGGCGACACCGGTAGACGCCAGCATGGGTGCCATCCGGCTCGCACGTGGAATCGTCCACGTCGATCGCCCCGGCGAGCCAGTAGGAGCTGTCGATGCCGGCCCCCTCGATGACCAGGGGACTCGCCGCCGTGCACGATTTCGTGATCCGGATCCGGTCCTCGAAATAGTCCCCGGGGCCGACGTGGACCGTGTCCCCGCAGCCGGCGCGGCCGATCGCCTTCGCGATCGTGCGGAACGCGCAGCTCCCTCCGCTTCCCGCCGGGCTGTTCGCCTTACCGTCGCAGGAGTCCGAGCCGTCCGCCCGCACCCACCAGTCCGCCGCCAGGGTGGCCCCCGGCAGGGCGGCGAGCAGCAGGGCGATCAGCAGGATGGTGCTCCGGCGCGTGTGCTGCGTCATGGTGGGCATCTCCTCTCCGAGGCTCCGCAACCTCCCCCCGTTTACGAGCAACCTCCGTGCCAACCTGCTCAGCGGGCGGCCTGGACGAGCTGCGGCCGCGCCCCGTCCCGCTCCCCGGCGAGGCGCAGGAGATCGTACTCCCGCTCCACGACCGCCAGGAGGGTCCAGAAGTAGACGTAGATGATCTGGGACTCGAACCGGGAGCCGGCGAGCATGCAGATCGCCATCGACAGGATCCCTGCCCCGAGCCCCGCGGCCAGTTGTCGATAGAAGGGCTCCTCGAAGGCGTACGCGGCCTTCATCGCCGTGAAGAAGATCGCCCCCAGCAGCAGCAGCAGGACGACGAGGCCGATGACGCCCTCCTCGGTGCCGATGAGGCAGTAGGTGGTATGGGCTCCCTTCCGCCGCTTCAGCGTGCCGTACTTCTCGAAGACGTCCGGGTAGGACTTGTATCCCCACCCGAGGATCGGGTGGTCGCGCATCATCGCCGGGAGCGACTTGTACTGCTCCACCCGCATCTGCGCGGAGTCCTCGACCACCTGGTCGCCCATCGCCAGGTCCGCGTTGCTCCCCTCCACCTGGGTCGTCTTCTTCACGCGGTCCACCGCCTCCTGGGGCAACCAGACCTGCCAGGAGGCGGCCATCACGAGCAGCAGGACGAGGAGCTTGCGGTCCCAGAAGACCGCGAGGAAGACGATCGCCGCCGCCGCCCCGGCCCAGGCCCCGCGGGAAAGGGTCAGGATCAGGGCGAAGCCGACGGCGCCGGTCACGGTCATGAACCACAGGTTCCAGAAGCGGTGCCCGATCCGGTTGATCGCGAGGAGGATCAGGAGGGGCAGGTAGAGGGCGAGGGCGCCCCCGAAGATGTTCGGCTGCTGGGCGAGCATCGAGCCGGCCCGGTGTCGCTCCAGGTTCCCCGCGAAGAACGCCAGCCAGGACATGTTGATCGCCTGGAGGCTGACGAGGAAGAGGGAAGCCGAGCTCATCAGCAGGACCAGCCGGTGATCACGCCGGTCCCGGAGCACGTGGTAGGCCGTCCCGTAGAAGACCATGTAGCTCAGGTGGTTCTTCGCCGCGGCCAGGATGTTGAACAGGGACACCTTCCAGATCAGCCACGAGCGGAACGACGAGACGAGGATCAGGAGGGCGTACAGGAGCAGGAACCTGGCGACGAAACTCCGCAGGGACTCCTTGCCGTACAGCTGGTTCGCCCGGGCCCAGAGGAAGAGGAGGAAGAGGATCAGGAGGGTCTCGGGATTGACCCCGCGGATCGGGATGATGTCGGGCGGGATCAGCCCCATCGCCGGGATCCCGGCCACCGTCAGCGCCAGGGCGACCGCCGGGCGCTGGAGCGCCTGGATCGTCATCACGACGGCGAAGAAGGCGATCAGCCCGAACTTGACCGACCGGAAGGGAAAGGCCCACCCGATCCCCGCCGCGGCGAGGAGGATGCCGACCAGGAACAGCTCGTTGGCCCAGGCGAGACGCCCGGACCCCTCTCCTCCCTCCCCGGAAGGGGCGGATCGGTCGAGCTGGCGGCCGGCGGCGACGGTCACGGGTCCTCCGCGCCGGCCCCCGGTCGGGGCCGGCCCTCGTTCCAAGGATAGGTCCCGGGAACGGGGGCGAACCACCCGGCACGACCGCGGACCGGCGAAGGGCCGGGCCGCTCAGGCCCCCCGCAGGATCCGCTCCACGAGGTTCGTCGTCGAGAGACCGGCCGCGAGGGGGACCCGGAGCACCTCCCCGCCCCACGAGCGGACCTCCGGTGCCCCGACGATCCGGTCCTCCGGCCAGTCCGCCCCCTTGACCAGCACGTCCGGCCGGAGGGCGAGGATCGTCTCGAGGGGGGTGTCCTCGCCGAACAGGACCACCCGGTCGACCGGCTCGAGGGCGGCGAGGAGCTCCGCCCGCTCGGCGGCGGGAACGATCGGGCGGGCCGGTCCCTTGAGGCGCCGCACCGAGGCGTCGTCGTTCACGGCGACGACCAGGGCGTCGGCGGCGTGCCGGGCGGCGGTCAGCAACCGCACGTGGCCGGCGTGGAGCAGGTCGAAGCAGCCGTTGGTGAAAGCAAGGCGTAAGCCCCGAGCACGGAGGGACTCGCGCCAGGCAACGGCCTCGGAGAGCGGAACGGCTCCCGGGGGAGGCCCGGGAGCCTGGTCCGGTGGACGCTCCCCGACCACGGCCGGCGTCAGTTCCCCGCGAGGACCGACTTGCCGACCTTGGCGTTGCGGTACTCCTCGTAGGGGACGATCTCGCCGTTCAGCACGGCATAGATCCGCGGGACCTTCACCACGTCGCCGTTCAGGTTGAACTTCATCCGGCCGGTCACCCCCTCGAAGGTCGCGGTGAGGAGCTGGCCGCGGATCTCCTTGGCGGTGGCGATGCCCGCCCCGTCGATCGCCTTCGCGATCACCTTCACGGCGTCGTACCCGTGGGCCGCGTAGATATCGGGCTGGCGGTGGTACCTCGTGCGGAACGCCCGGGCGAACGCCTGCATCTTCGGGTCGTCGGCGTTCGGATCGAAGGCGGGCCGGGGGAAGACCAGCCCCTCGGCCGCCTCGCCCAGCGCCTTGATCATCTGCTCGGTGACGGCCGAGGTCCCGAGACGGGCGACCTTGCACTTGAGATCGTGCATCGCCTGCAGCAGGACCTTCATGTCGCCCTGGTAGGCGGCGATGTAGACCGCCTCGGCCTTCGCCTTCCGCATCTCGCGGACGATCCGCTTCGCCTCGTCCGGCGCGAGGGCGCCCGAGAAGTCCTTCCGGTAGACCACCTGGCGCGTCGGTGCCTCGTAGTGCTCCTGGAAGACGTCGGCGATCCCCTTGCCGAACACGTCGTCCACCGCGATGATCGCCACGCGGGTGATCGCGAGCTTGCGGCAGAAGTCGGCCATGGCGTGGGCCTCGACGTTGTCCGAGGGGTAGACGCGGAAGAACCAGTCGCCTCCCTCCCTGGTGAGCCGCGGGCTCGAGGCGGCCGGGGAGAGGAGGACGATTTCCTTCTTGTTGAAGAGGGGCGCGATCCGCAGGGCGACGTTCGAGGCAACCGGCCCGATCACCGCCGGGACACCCATGTCCAGCAGTTCGATGGCCCCCACCTGCGCCTTCTCGGGATTGGTGCCGGTGTCCCGGTACTCGATCTTCAGCTCGGCCCCGCCGAGCACGCCGCCGTTCGCGTTGATCTCCTCGAGGGCGAGGTCCATCCCCTCGCGGATCACTTCACCGTACGCGGCAGCGGGGCCCGTCTCCGGCACCAGGCCGCCGACGGTGATCGGCTTCGGGGGGCCGCAGGCCACGAGGAGCGCAGCGAGGACGAGCGGGACCAGGGCCGGGAAGATGCCTCGAATCGCGCGCAGGGCGGTCATGGCGGACCTCCTTCGCCGGGAGTCCCCGCGGGGATCCCCCGGGATCGCGGGCCGGGAGCACCCGGCCTCGTCCGATGATGCCCCGAAAAGCGGTCCGGTGTCGAGCCGGTCGCGGCGACGAGCGAAGATCAACCGCGGTGCGCGGCCCGCACCCGGGCGAGGTGCTTGAGCATCCGGAGGCGGATCACCTCGAGGTCCTCGGGCGGCGCCGGGCGGCGCAGCTCATCGGCGAGCTCCCGGGCCTTCTCCTCCGCCCGGGCCGGGTCGATTTCCTCCGCCTTCTCGCAGGTCTCGGCGAGGACGATGACCCGGTCGGGAAGCACCTCGGCGAACCCCCCGCCGATCGCCACGATCTCCTCGCGTCCCTCCCCCCGAACCGTACCCACCCCGGGGCCCAGGGCGGCGAGGAACGGGGCATGGCCGGGCCGCACCCCGAAGAGGCCCTCGGCGCCGGGCAGGATCACCTCCTCCACGTCCCGGGAGAGGACCCGGCGCTCGGGGGTGACGATCTCGACGTGGATCTTCTCGGGGATCATCCCGGCCCACCTCCCGCGGGAAGGGGCGGGGCGCCGGCCGTCAGGCGGCGCCCGCCTCCCGGATCTTCTTCGCCTTCTCCACCGCCTCCTCGATCGTGCCGACCATGTAGAAGGCCTGCTCGGGCAGGTCGTCGTGCTTGCCGTCGACGATCTCGCGGAAGCCGCGGATCGTGTCGGCCAGCTCGACGTAGCGGCCCGGCATCCCGGTGAACTGCTCGGCGACGAAGAACGGCTGGCTGAGGAACCGCTGCAGCTTCCGGGCGCGGGCGACGATGATCTTGTCCTCCTCGCTCAGCTCGTCCATGCCGAGGATGGCGATGATGTCCTGCAGCTCCCGGTAGCGCTGGAGCACCTGCTGCACGTCCCGGGCGGTGCGGTAGTGCTCCTCGCCGAGGATCCGCGGGTCGAGGATGCGGCTGGTCGAGGCCAGCGGGTCGACCGCGGGGTAGATGCCGAGCTCGGCGATCTGCCGGGAGAGGTTGGTCGAGGCGTCCAGGTGGGCGAAGGTCGTCGCCGGCGCCGGGTCGGTGTAGTCGTCGGCGGGCACGTAGATCGCCTGCACCGAGGTGATCGAGCCCTTGCGGGTCGAGGTGATCCGCTCCTGGAGCTCGCCCATCTCGGTCGCCAGGGTCGGCTGGTAGCCCACCGCCGAGGGCATCCGGCCGAGCAGCGCCGACACCTCGGAGCCCGCCTGGGTGAAGCGGAAGATGTTGTCGATGAAGAGGAGCACGTCCTGCCCCTCCTCGTCGCGGAAGAACTCGGCGACCGTGAGGCCCGTGAGGCCGACCCGGAGGCGGGCCCCCGGCGGCTCGGTCATCTGGCCGTAGATCAGGGACGCCTTCGAGTTCTCGGGGTTGCCCGCCTCGATGACGCCGCCCTCCTGCATCTCGAGCCAGAGGTCGTTCCCCTCGCGGGTCCGCTCGCCGACGCCGGTGAACACCGAGTAGCCGCCGTGCTTCATGGCCACGTTGTGGATCAGCTCCATGATCAGCACGGTCTTGCCGACGCCGGCGCCCCCGAAGAGGCCGGTCTTGCCGCCCTTCATGTACGGCTCGAGCAGGTCGATCACCTTGATGCCGGTCTCGAACATCTCGATCGAGGTCGACTGCTCCTCGAACGAGGGCGGCTCCCGGTGGATCGGCCAGTGGTGGTCCGACTCGATCGGCCCCATCTCGTCCACCGGCCGGCCGAGGACGTTCATCACCCGGCCCAGGGTCGGCTTGCCCACCGGGACGGAGATCGGCGCGCCGGTGTCGACCACCTTCATCCCGCGGACCATCCCGTCGGTCGGCTCGAGGGAGACGCAGCGGACCCGCCCCTCGCCGAGGTGCTGCTGCACCTCGAGGGTGCAGTCGATGGGGATGCCGGTGTCCTTCCCCTCGTCCTGGACGCGGAGGGCGTTGTAGATCGGCGGGAGGTGCCCCTCCGGGAACTCCACGTCGACCACGACACCGATCACCTGGACGACCTTGCCCACGTTCTCCATCGGCTTCCTCTTTCCCGGCCTCAGTCGAGCGCCTGCGCGCCGCTCACGACCTCGATGATCTCGGTGGTGATCGAGGCCTGGCGGATGCGGTTCATCACGAGGGTCAGCTTGTCGATCATCTCCTCGGCGTTGCGGGTGGCGTTGTCCATCGCCGCCATCCGGGCCGCGTGCTCGGCGGCCGACGACTCGAGGAGAGCGTGGTAGAGCTGGAAACTGGCGAAGCGGGAGAGCAGCCCGTCGAGCAGCTCCCGCGGCTCAGGCTCGTACAGGAAGTCGACTCCCTCCCGGTGGAACTCCCCCGCGTCCTCGATGGCGAGGTTCGCGAGGGGGAAGAGCGGCTGGACCACCACCCGCTGGGAGATCGCCGACTTGAACTCGTTGAAGGCGACGTAGACCGCGTCGGTCTCGCCCCCGACGAAGCGCGCCTCCTCCTCCTCGGCGAACTTCCGCGCGAGGGCATGCCCGATCTCCCGGGAGATCTCCGGGTAGCGGGCCCGGATCGGCACGTCGGGCCGGACCTTGAAGTACTCGATCCCCTTGCGTCCGATCAGCGTCAGCTGCACGTCGACGCCGGCGGCGATCTTCTCGCGGCGGAACGCCTCGGCGGCCTTCAGGATGTTCACGTTGAACGCGCCGCAGAGGCCCTTGTCGGACGTGACGACCAGGAGGTCGATCGTCCGCTCCGGGCGCTGGACCAGCAGCGGGTGGAGGGACGGGTCGGCGCGCCGCGCGACCTCGGCGAGGGCCCGGCGCAGGGCGGCCGCGTAGGGCCGGGCCGCCATCATCTTCTCCTGGGCCCGGCGGAGCTTGGCGGCGGAGACCATCTTCATCGCCCGCGTCAGCTGGGCGGTGTTCCTGACGGACTTGATCCGCCGCCGGTACTCGCGGATGTTGTTGGCCATCGGCCGTTCTCCCGCGTCCGGCTCAGGCCTGCCCGACGACCGCGGCGAACTGGTCGCGGAACGCGTCGAGCGCCGCCCGGATCTTCTGGACGAGGTCGTCGTCCAGTTTCCGCTTCTCGAGGATCTCGTCGAGCAGGTCCCGGTGGCTCGCGTCCAGGAACTCGTAGAGGCGCCGCTCCCACTCGCGGACCTTGTCCTCGGGCACCTGGTCCAGGTAGCCGCTGGTGCCGGCGAAGATCGCGACGATCTGCTTCTCCACCGGCAGCGGCTGGTACTGGTCCTGCTTGAGCAGCTCCTGCAGGCGGCGACCCCGGGCCAGCTGCGCCTGGGTCGCCTTGTCGAGGTCGGCGCCGAACTGCGCGAACGCCGCCAGCTCGCGGAACTGGGCCAGCTCGAGGCGCAGGGTCCCGGCGACCTTCTTCATTGCGGGCACCTGGGCCGAGCCGCCGACGCGGCTGACCGAGAGGCCGGCGTTGATCGCCGGGCGGATGCCGGCGTAGAAGAGGTCGGTCTCGAGGAAGATCTGCCCGTCGGTGATCGAGATGACGTTGGTCGGGATGTAGGCGGAGATGTCGCCCGCCTGGGTCTCGATCACGGGGAGCGCCGTCAGGGAGCCGCCGGTCTCCGGCAGGGTGCGGATCTCGTGGTCCGCCTCGCCCAGCTCCTTCAGTTTCTCCTTCGCCTCCTCGAGCCCCGGCACGCCGTGGTAGACCTTCCCGTCCACCCCCTCGGTGGCGTCCCCGGGAGCGCCCTTCTTCACGATGACGTACGACTCGCGGAGCTTGGCGGCCCGCTCGAGCAGGCGGGAGTGCAGGTAGAACACGTCGCCCGGGAACGCCTCGCGGCCCGGCGGGCGGCGCAGCAGGAGGGAGATCTCGCGGTAGGCGGCCGCGTGCTTCGAGAGGTCGTCGTAGACGCACAGCACGTGGCGGCCCCGGTCGCGGAAGTACTCTCCCATCGCGCAGCCGGCGTAGGGAGCGATGTACTGCATCGCGGCGGGGTCCGACGCCGAGGCGGCGACCACGATCGTGTGGTCCATGGCGCCGTACTCCTCGAGGGTCTTCACCACCTGGGCGATCGTCGAGTTCTTCTGGCCGATCGCCACGTAGATGCAGATCACCCCCGTGTCCTTCTGGTTGATGATCGTGTCGATGGCAATCGCGGTCTTCCCGGTCTGCCGGTCGCCGATGATCAGCTCTCGCTGGCCGCGGCCGATGGGGATCATCCCGTCGATCGCCTTGATCCCGGTCTGCAGAGGCTCCTTCACCGGCTGCCGGTAGACGACGCCGGGCGCCAGCCGCTCCACCGGGTTGGCGGCGTCGGTCTCGATCGGCCCGCGGCCATCCACCGGGCGGCCCAGCGCGTCGACGACGCGCCCGAGGAGAGCCTCGCCCACGGGGACCTGGATGATCTTCCGGGTCCGCTTGACCTGGTCGCCTTCCTTGATGAGATGCGCCTCGCCCAGGAGGACGACACCGACGGAGTCTTCCTCCAGGTTGAGGGCCATGCCCATCACGTCGTGGGGCAGGGCGAGCAGCTCGAGGTAGCCGACCTTCTCGAGCCCGTACACCCGGGCGATCCCGTCGCCCACGGAGACGACGGTGCCGACCTCGGCGACGTCGATCGTCTCCTCGTAGCCCTCGATCTGCTGCCTGAGGATCTCGGCGATCTCCCCGATCTTGAAGTCCATGCCGCTTCGCTCCCCGGCCGGCGAGCCCCGGCCGCGTGGTCCGTCGAAAGGGTCAGCCCGCGAGCCCCGCCGCGGAATCGCTCCTGAGGCGCGCCCGCAGCCGTTCGAGCCTGGTCCTGAGGCTCCCGTCGATCACGGTGCCGCCGATGCGGGCCACCAGCCCTCCGAGCAGCTCCGGGTCGACGGCCTCCCGCAGGCGGATCGTCCCGCCGGCGGCGGCGCGGAGGGCCTCCTCGAGGCGCCCTCGCACGTCGTCGGGCAGCTTCGTCGCCGCCCGCAGCTCCACTTCCTGCACACCCGCCCGCCGGTCCGCCTCCCGGCCGACCGCCCCGGCGATCTCCGGGAGCAGCAGCAGCCGCTCGTGGCGGCCGACCACCTCGAGGAACCGGCGGGTGACCGGCAGGAGATCCATCTTCTCGGCGATGGCGAGGATCACCCGGGTCTTCGCCTCGGGAGAGACGACCGGGTTCGCGAGCACGCGGCGCAGCTCGGGGCTCTCGCGGAGCACCCCGGCCAGGGCGGCGAGCTCGTCCCGCACCCGGGCGAACTCCTCCCCGTCCTTCACCGCGCCCGAGAGGGCCCGCGCGTAGCGGTCCACGACGAGGCGAACATCCTTCATGGGGCGGTCTCTCCGGCGGCCGGCGCCGCGTCCGGGGCGGCCCTCGGGGCCGCCATGCCTCTCCCCCGGCGCAGGGATCCCCCGCGCCCGCGCAAACGGAAGGCGGCAGGATAGCAACGGCCCCGGGGGGCGTCAACACGGGGGCCGGAGCGGGCCCCGCGCCCGGAAATCGCAACAAGTTCGCAGGAGAAGAAGCAGAAACCGGCTCAAGGTCCGGCACCCGGCAGCCGAAACGAACGGGCGAAGACGGTCCCGTACCGGTGCGCACGCGGCCCGGCGCCGAGGGCCGCCGCGGAGGCGAGACATGGCCCTGTTCGGGAAGCCCCAGGACACCGCAGGCAGGCTGGGACTGCGCCGCGTGATGACGCAGGTCCCGACCCTGGCGTTCGTCGTCGACACCGACCTCGTGGTCCGGGAGATCAGCGAGGAGACCCTCCAGACCCTCGGCTGGTCCCGGGACGAGGTCGTCGGGAAGATCACCTGCGCCAAGCTGTGCCGGACACCGGTCTGCGGCACGCCGGAGTGCACGATCCGCCGCTCGATGCAGGAGAAGCGGAAGATCCTCGCCCGGACGGTGGCGAAGCACCGGGGCGGCGCCGAGATCCCGATCGAGGCCCACTGCGTGGCGATCCTCGACGATGCCGGGCAGCCGATCGGCGGGATGGAGGTGATCGTCGACCGGACCCAGGACGTGGCCGCCGAGAGGGAGACCGCCCGCTTGGTGGAGGCCGCGCGGCAGGGGGACTTCTCCGTGCGCGCCGACCTCTCCCGGTTCGGCGGCGTGCACCGGGACATGCTCGCCAGCCTGAACGACCTGCTCGAGGCCCTGGGAAGCGTTGTCCGGGCGGCGCGCACCACCCTCGAGAGCTACGCCGCCGGAGACCTGTCCGCCCGGATGGAGGGCTCCTGGCAGGGTGAAATGGGCGCGCTCGCCGAGGCGATCGACCGGGCGGCGACGGGCGTGGCCGACGTGATCGCGCAGGTGTCCGCCGCCAGCGACCAGGTGACCGCCGCGGCCTCCCAGATCAGCGACGGCAGCCAGTCCCTCGCCCAGGGGGCCTCGGAGCAGGCGGGTTCGATCCAGCAGATCAACCACAGCCTCAAGGAGATGGCGGAACAGACGAAGCTCCACGCCAGCCGCGCGCAGGAGGGCCAGGCGCTCACCGGCGAGACCAACGAGGCCGCCCGGCAGGGGGCCGAGATGATGGAGCGCCTCGCCCGGGCGATGGAGGAGATCCAGCGGCAGTCCGCCGAGACCGCCAAGATCGTCAAGACGATCGACGAGATCGCCTTCCAGACGAACCTGCTCGCGCTCAACGCCGCGGTCGAGGCGGCCCGGGCCGGCGAGTCGGGCCGCGGGTTCGCGGTCGTCGCCGAGGAGGTCCGGAACCTGGCGATGCGCAGCGCCGAGGCGGCGAAGAACACCGCCGAGCTGATCGAGGTCTCGGCGAAGAGCGTGGAGACCGGCGTCAGCCTCGTCGAGGACACCCGCAAGGCCCTCGAGCAGATCCAGCAGGGCGCGGTCCGGGTGGACGAGGTCGTCCGCGAGATCGCCGAGGCCTCCCGGGAGCAGGAACAGGGGATCGAGCAGGTGGCCGAGGCGATGGACCAGATGAACCAGGTCACCCAGCAGATCGCCGCCAACTCCGAGGAGTCGGCCTCCGCCGCGGAGGAACTCGCCAGCCAGGCCGCCGAGCTCCGCTCCCTGGTCGGCCGGTTCCGGCTCTGACGCCGACTCACCCCGAACCGCGCCCGCCCACGGCGCTCCGGACGACCCGGGGCGGTGCGCGGCGGGCCGCCTCCCCGGTGGCTCTCCCGCCGCAGCGAAAGACTAATCTCCACGAAGACTCACTTAACTGGTAGATTCGTGGGGAGTCGCATACGGGCGGGGGATGCCATGGGACGGTGGTCGAAGATCCGGCAGTTCCTCTCGTCGACCGACTGGAACGTCTACTCGTTCCACCCGTGGCCGTGGCAGCTTCCTTGCCACCCCTACTTCGTCGCGAACCCATTGCAGAACCCCGATGGTCACGGGGGATACTCTCTCCGGTTCCCGTTCGACGAGAACGGCCTGCCCTACCGCCGTGTCGACGGCCAGCCATGGTACGACCCGCTCCTGCTCAGCCGCTACGCGTTCAAGATGCTGCAGATCGCCACGGAGGAGGGGGACCCCGAGGCCAGGCGGAAGGGCCTGACCGTCCTGCCGTTCCTCGTCGAGTCCGGCGAACGAAACGGCATCTGGGGCCGGGCGTCGGACCCGCGCGCGATGAGCAGGGCGAGGCCTTCCTGCATGATACAGGGCACCGTCATCTCCGCGATCCTCCGCCTGACCGAGGGCGACCCGGGCCCCCGGGAGCGCCGCGTGATCGAGGCGGCTCGCGCCTGGCTGGTCCGCCCCGTCGAGGAAGGCGGGGTCGTCTCACGCCTCGACGGCGGCCCGTTCCTTGAGGAGATTCCACGCGTGCCGCCCAGCCACGTCCTCAACGGCTGCATCTACGGGCTCTTCGGCCTTTACGACCTGGCGGACACCATCGGGGACGAGCGGGCCGCTGAAATGGCCATTCGCGTCGAGGAGACGCTGGTGCGGACGATCGACAGGTTCGTCACGCCGACCGGTTGGTCTTGGTACGCCCTCCACGTCTACGGGCATCGCCTCGTCGCCAGTCTCCACTACCACCGGGCACACGTCCTGCTCCTCGAGGTGGTGGCGCGACGGACGGGCGTCGAGCGGCTGAGACGCGTCGCCCAGC